>CAYUPD010000073.1:3517-7053 GCA_964446645.1 uncultured Rhodospirillaceae bacterium | reverse complement strand
GACGGTTGCCATGGGTTCGAGCCATTGTGCGGAGAAAACGCCGATCAAGTGGTATTTGGCGTTGGCGGGGTTTGTGAGAGGGCCGAGGAGATTGAAGATCGTGCGAACGCCGAGTTTTTTTCGGACGGGGGCGACGTAGCGCATGGCGGGATGGTGGCGCGGCGCGAAGAGGAAGCATAGCCGGGCTTCGTCGAGACAGCGCTTGAGAACGTCCGGAGAAGCGTCGAGATTGACGCCGAGAGCGGCGAGGGCGTCGGACGAGCCGGATTTGCTGGTGGCGGCGCGGTTACCGTGTTTGGCGACGTGGAGGCCGCATCCTGCGGCGACGAGAGAGGCGGCGGTTGAGATGTTGAAAGTGCCTTTGGCGTCGCCGCCTGTGCCGACGATATCGATGGCGTCGGGAGGCGCGTCGATGGGGAGAGATTTGGCGCGCATGGAAAGGACGGCGCCGAGGATTTCGTCGGCGGTTTCGCCCTTACGGTGGAGGGCGAGAAGGAAGGCGGCTATGGCTTCTTCGGAAAGTTCGCCCAAGAAGATCGAGTCGAAAATCTCGCGGGATTCTTCGACGGAAAGACTTTGGTTATCTCTGAGTTTATGAAGGAGTTGGGCGATATAGGACATAAAACAGGCCAACGCATTGATAAATAAAGCTTTTATTGGTTAAGAGCGCATTTCTCAATAATCATAGCATGATGGAGAGAGTTTGCCTAATTTTCCAAAGGCTCGGTGCAAGTAATTTTATGTAGTAAATACCTAAATTAACGAATCTTTTGCCAAGATAGGCCAAACTGGGACCATGAATACACCGACTCCGCAGACAAAGACCGGGAGGGCCGGAGCGCCCATTCGCCGGACGTTTAGGTATCTGAACCACGTGGATATCGACTCCATCTTTGTGCCGTTTCGGCAAAGCACGCAGTTATTTTTGCAGCTGATCGCGGGAGTATTTGCGATCTACAAGCTGGTGCCGAAAGATTATCCGGGCTTGAGCGATTTAAGCGTGCCATTGTCGTTCAAGCAGATCATCGGAACGGCTTGGTTGAACGTGAGGTTTACGCGCGAAGGGGCGGTGTCTGCGGCATTGTTCTGCGCCGTGATGTTTATCATGGTCTTCGGCGCGTTGTTCGTTTTGTCTGGATTTTTGTCGTTCTTTATCGGAACGGCGCATGCGGCAACGTCGTGCGCCTACACCGGGACAGGGACGTTTGCGCCTGCCTGCAACGACATGGCGCAGTCGTGGCTGGACTTTCTGTTCAACGGAGGGGCGTTACCGTCCTCGCCTGAGATGATCGACGCGACGACGCAGGCGTTCGGGTCTGCGGCGCCGGCGGACGCGTCGTTCGGGGTGCAGGACGCCTTGCAAGGCGTGTTGGGATTTTACAGCAACGCGATTTTGATTATTGCGGCATTTGTGTTGTTTTACCACCTGACGTCGATGGTGCTGGAGACGGCGCACACGGGCGTGCCGATGGGCAAGCAGGCGCGGCAGATATGGGCGCCGATACGGCTTGTGATGGCGATTGGACTGTTGGTGCCGATCAGCGGCGGATTAAATTCGGGGCAATACATCGTCATCAAAATGGCCGAATTCGGGTCGGGGCTGGCGTCGCAAGCGTGGTTGATGTTTATCGATATCATGTCGGACCCTTCGAATTATGCGATGGGCGCTGCGCCGCGGATGACGGATTTTGCCGAGACGATGATCAAGAACTACGCGTGCATGGAATCGGTCAATACGCGAGCGGTTGCGTTAGCTAAAGCGTCCGGTTCTTCGACGTCGTTGCCGATTCCGTATGATTCCGGATATTTGCCGGCGACGTATCCGTCGGAAGGAACCGATAATGCCCGCTATAATGGAGAATTAGGCAAGAAACATACTTTTTCGGTAAAAACGCTGGGCGGATACGCAATCTGCGGTCTCGTGTTTTTACCGGAGGCTAAAAACCCAAACGACGGCTATTCGGAAAGGATATACGCCGCGCAAAGGTCCGCCTTCTTTTCGAGCGCGTCAACCTTGCACGAGGCGGGCAAGGAAGTTCTCAAGCTTATACCGAACAAGGCGGGAGGGACGGCCGACGATACCGATGTGCTTGAGATCAATAACACGATCCCGATGGCTATCGCAAAATACCAGATTGAGGTGAACAAAGCGCTTGAGGCTGTCGCGAAAGGGCTTCAGCCGACGAGTTTGAGCGTGGTTCGGGATACGATGAAGGAATACGGCTGGGCCTACGCCGGATCGTTTTTGTCGACGATTGAACGCATGCAGGGGATGATCGGCGCGGCTACGACGTCGGGAACGCTTAAAGCCGAAGGGCCGACCATTAGCAACTTAAACACCAGCGATCAGTCTCTTCTGCAAAGCAAAGAGGATTTAAAAAATTTCAATGAACAAATGGATGCCGCTCTTTCTCCGGGAACGACGACAACGTCGATGACGACCGATAATATAGCGGCTCAATGCGCGGCGACGTTGGGCGTCGACGAGCTTGCCGCGCAGGCGAGCAAGGGCGCCGGTAGGCCAAGAGTTGAAGCCCTGATCGATTGGGTTTTAGGAATCATCGATGGCGTGGCGACATGGAACGATGTATGGCAAAGCGGCACGGGCAGAACATGCAACAACGACGTAAAAACGTTTAAATTGGGCGTATCTTTTTCAAGCGGCGTCGATGCGTTGCAGCAGTTGGCGACATTCGGGCATGCGAACATAAATACGGGGCTTGAGCTGATATCCGCTGCCGTTGTGGCTACCCTTGCGCTAACCGGGGCAGGGGCTCTAATAGGGATTGTCTCGGGCGGAGCGGCGCTTGCGGCTGGCGTCGCTCTTTCAGCGTTAGTGTCGGGGATATTGGGCTTCTTCGCCATGATATTCTTGGCGCTTGGATTTATCTTCGCCTTTATCCTGCCGTTGATACCGTTTACGCGTTTCTTCTTCGCGGTGATCGTCTGGCTCGGCGAGGTTGTCGAGTCGGTGGTGGCGATACCGGTTGTGGCGTTGGGGCACCTCAACCCCGAGGGCGAAGGGTTCTTGTCGTCGCAGGCCAAGACGGCGTATTTCTTCGTGTTCAGCATTTTTCTGAGGCCGATCATGACGGTTTTCGGACTGATCGTTGGTTTGGTCTTATTTGTCATTGCGTCGAACTTCCTGACGTACGCTTATGGCGTGGCGGTGGCGTCCTATGGGGGCACGGCCTACGCGCACGAGGTGTTGTCGAAGTTTATCTATACGGCGCTCTATTGCTACATGATGTTCGTATGCGCGAACAAGTCGTTCGAGATGATCACGCATTTGCCTGACGGAGCTGTGAGGTGGATGGGCGCCCAGAAGTCGCAGACGCCGCAGTTGGGCGACATCAAGGAAATGCAGACGTACGAAGCAGCCGTAGGTGCCCTGGCCATCGACAAAGGGGTTCAACAGACTCAGCAAATTGGGCAGAGCATATCCGGGGCCGTGTCTAAGGCGGGTGAAACAAGTCAGGCTTCGGCCGACAAAAAAGCGGCTTCCGCTGCTGAAGACGCGCGAAACCAAAAGATTG
>CAYUPD010000073.1:0-3507 GCA_964446645.1 uncultured Rhodospirillaceae bacterium | reverse complement strand
GTCGATGCAATTGATAGGCATCCTTAACAGAGAGGCAAAGACCTTATATCCAGCGTAACGTTACGTCGTATTGACACGCTGTCGCAATCTTAGTCTAGTGAGAGGACGTCTTTTGAGAAAAAGAGGTCCTCATTCATGAAACGGCTTTATCTTGCCGCCCTGATAGCCTTGATTTGTTTTGGGAGACCCTGCGGAGCGTCCGGGGTTGAAGTCCCGTTGCGCATCGCGTATCAGCCGAGTCCCCTTTATGCGCCGTTGTTCATAGCCAAAACCAACGGATGGGTTGAGGAAGAAATTCAGAAGGCCAATCTTCCGCCGAGAACGGTGCAGTGGGTGTCGTTTACGGCGGGGCCTGCGATCAACGAGTCGTTTGCGGCGGGGCAGCAGGACATCGGGTTTTTGGGGGATACACCCGCCCTGATCGGGAAGTCGGTAGGGATTGATACGAAAATCGTGGGCCTGTCGGTCAAGGGGCCGAAAGGGCAAGCGATCATCGTCAAGGCGAGTTCGCCTTACCGGACGCTGCATGATCTTAAGGGTAAAAAAGTCGCGGTCATGAAAGGGTCGTTCGCGCAGCATTTGCTGGCGCTGGCGCTTGAGAAAGAGGGGATGGCTTTTAGCGATATCGAAGCGATCAACATGCCTCCGGCGGATATACCTCCGGCGATAGTGACGGGAACGGTCGAAGCGGGAGTGACATGGGAGCCGTATCTGACGCGGTACGAAAGCGAGGGTGCGGTGCGTGTCTTGGCGGACGGAACGGGGCTTAAGGAGGGCGTGCAGCCGATTGTGGCGTCGGAAGAGGCCATCGAAGGCAAAAGAGCCTACGTTGAAGCTTTTCTAAGAGCCTACGCGCGGGGAGCGGATTACGTGCGCGCGCATCCGGCTTCGGCGGCGCGTCAGACGGCGAAAGACTTCAATTTGCCGTCCGATCTTCTCGAAAAGATATTCGCGAAGCAAACGTTTGCACCCGACCTGACGGTCGAAGCCGAAGCCGAATTCAAAAAGACCGAAAGCTACATGCGTAAAATCGGGTTGTTGAAAAAAGGCGTCGATGTCGGGTTGTGGATCGACCGCTCTTTCTTTGTTGCGCGCGAGGGCCGATGAGAGCCAAGCAAGCCGCGCTATATATTGTCCTACCGGTTTTTCTGATAGCCGTGTGGCAAGGATTGTACGAGGCGGGGCTCATCCGTGCCTTGCTCTTGCCGCCGCCGAGCCGGATTGCAGAGACGTTCGCGGCGCTTTTTCTCAACGGCGAGTTGCCGCGCCACTTGGGCGTAAGCCTGTTGCGCGTGCTCGAGGGGTTTGCGCTGGCGTCGGTTACGGGGCTTGTTTTGGGGGTTGCGATAGGCCTGTCGAAGACGCTCGACCGGGCGACGGATTTGACGATCCAGTTGATGAAGCCGATCCCGCCGATAGCTTGGATACCGCTGACGATCCTGTGGTTCGGGATCGGCGAGGAGAGCAAGGTCTTCATCATTTTTCTGGGAGCGATATTCCCGATACTCGTGAATACGATTGACGGGATACGCCAAACGGACGTCCGGTACGTGGAGCTGGCGCGCGTTTTCGAGGCGACGCGGCGGCGGTTTATTTTAAAAGTGGTTCTGCCCGGGGCGCTGCCGCAGATCATGACGGGGATGCGGGTAGGGATGATGGTAGCGTGGATGTGCGTGGTGGCGGCCGAGCTGATCGCGGCGACGAGCGGGATAGGATTTTTAATCATGGACGCGCGGCAGACGATGCAAACGGATCAGGTTTTCGTAGGGATGATCGCGATAGGGGCGACGGGCAAATTGCTCGACATGGCGCTGAAGGAAGCCGAGCGCCGCCTGATCGTATGGAAGGCGGAGTTTCGATGAACCCAAAAAGCCGCGCGTATCTGGCCGTTGAGGGCCTGTCGAAGACGTTTACAGGGGGCAAGCGCCCGGTACATGCGCTCGACGGCGTTTCGTTGAGCGTCGAAGAGGGCGAGATCGCATGTATCGTGGGCAAGTCGGGATGCGGCAAAAGCACGCTTTTGAGGGCGATTGCGGGATTGGAAACGGCCTACGAGGGATCGATCAGCCTTGACGGAAAACCCATTCTGGGGCCGGGGCGGGATCGCGGCGTCGTGTTTCAAGAGCATCGCCTGCTACCGTGGCTGACGGTGGAGCAGAACGTAGCGTTCGCTTTGCAAAGCTTGTCGGCGTCCGAGACGCGCCGCCGTGTGCTGAAATATCTCAAAAAAGTCGGCTTGTCGCGGAACGGGCGGCGGTATCCGCATCAGTTGTCGGGAGGAATGGCGCAGCGCGTGGCGATAGCGCGGGCCTTGGTCAACAAGCCGGGGGTTTTGCTTTTGGACGAGCCGTTCGGGGCGCTGGATGCGTTGACGAAGCTTCAGATGCAGGAAGAGATATTAAGGATATGGAAGGCCGAAAAAACAACGACGGTGCTTGTGACGCACGACATCGACGAGGCGGTGTATCTGGGGAGCCAAGTGATTGTGATGGGTTCCGCGCCGAAAAGCGTGAAAAAAAGGTTTGAGATCGACCTCGATTATCCACGCGACCGTAACAACCCGTCGTTTGCGGCCATTCGAAAAGAAATTCTCAAAGAACTTTTATAAACAGAGTCTTTTCTTAACAGGCCTATTTTGCGGTAAGGCCGGATGCTAAACTATGTCCCGGCTTTGTAAGAGGAGGAGTGGGGTGTCCGCCCGTTGCTAAAATATCCACTCCTCCCAGACAGCCTATCGTCGCATAGATTAAAAACCAGGCGCCAATATCCGCTAAACCCTTTTTTGTTTGTTCGGCGTCATGGGCTTTTCTTGCCGCGTCGATTTCTTTTGGCGACATGCCTTCTTTTTCAATTACGAACGGATCATTATTCCTTTTTGTAATTATGGCCAGAGCGGCGCTTAAAATGAGCGTTGAAACCAAGGCGCCATTGTTCATGGTCTCTTTATTGATCGTTCCGGCTGTGTAGAGTCCGGCAAGGATCGCGGTCGAGGCATAAGTCGTGACGACGGTCGCGGCAACGCCGAAAGCCTTTTTTAACTTGTTGCTTCTGTTGATCGCATGGGCTGTGGATTTCGCGGTTCTGCCCAGACCGACAACTCCACGTGCAAGGCCGCGGCCTGCGGCGGCGAATCCGTTTTTAAGAATGACGGCGGAATTTTTTGTCGCGTCTTTTAAGGCGCGGTATCTGTCGGAGTCGCGAAGCTCCTGGCTTTTGGCCTTGATTTTTTCAGTGAGAGAGTCGTCGTTGGGCATTTTTATCTCCGATCTAAATAACCGCGTCTTAAAAAAGCGTCGTCTAAAAAACCACTTTCTTCATTGAGGACATTATACCACAAAGAGGAAATAATTTATTACTTACATGGACGAAATGGGGCTTTAAAATCAGCGTTTAACGAACGATTAACCATGAACGTTTTCTTAACGTCGCGCGATAGCGGGCACGAAGGAATTTGTTGTGGAGAAGAAGGAAAAATTTTTCTTAAAGCGGGCAAGACTCACACATTAC
>CAYUPD010000072.1:2706-7053 GCA_964446645.1 uncultured Rhodospirillaceae bacterium | reverse complement strand
TTCTGTTCGCCGAGATCACGCGCATTTTAAACCATATATTCTGCCTGACGATGTTTGCGAACGATCTGGGGGCGGTGACGCCGTCGCTGTGGGGGTTCGAGCAGCGCGAGATATTGATGGAGTTTTACGAGCGCGTGAGCGGGGCGCGGTTTCATGCGAACTATTTCAGGCCCGGGGGCGTGCGTGAGGATTTGCCGGACGGCCTGATGGACGACATCGCGGCGTGGGCGGACGGATTTCCGAAATTCATGGACGATCTCGAAGAGCTTCTGACGGGCAACCGCATCTTCCGGCAGCGCACGGTGGACATCGGCATAGTGACGAAAGAGCAGGCGATCGACTGGGGCTTTTCGGGGCCGATGCTGCGGGCGTCGGGGGTGGCGTGGGATTTGCGCAAGGCCCAGCCTTACGACGTGTACGACAGGATGGATTTCGACGTGCCGGTGGGCAAGACGGGCGATTGCTTTGCGCGGTATCTGGTGCGGTTCGAAGAGATGCGGCAGTCGCTCGCGATTATCCGCCAATGTCTCAAAGAGATGCCGCAAGGCCCCGTGTTGACGGGGGATCGCAAGGTGGCGCCGCCGCCGCGCGCGGAAATGAAAACGTCGATGGAAGCGATGATCCATCATTTCAAATTGTATTCGGAAGGCTTCCACGTTCCGGCGGGAGAGACGTACACGGTGACCGAGACGCCGAAGGGCGAATTCGGAGTCTATCTTGTGGCGGACGGGACGAACAAGCCGTACCGGTGCCATATCCGGTCGACGGGGTTCGCGCATTTGCAGGCGGCGGACGAGATATGCCGGGGGCACATGCTCGCGGACGTGATCGCGATTGTGGGGAGCTTCGATCTGGTGTTCGGGGAGGTGGATCGGTGAAGAAGGACAAGAAAAAAGCGAAAGCGTTCGCGTTTACGGAAGAGACTCTCGCGCAGGCGCAAAAGATAATGGGCAAATACCCGGCCGCGCGGCGCGAGAGCGCGGTCTTGCCGTTGCTCGAACTGGCGCAGAGGCAGAACGGCAACTGGCTGTCGCAAGAGGCGCTCGAGGCCGTGGCGCGGATTCTCGGAATGCCGCCGATGAAAGTATACGAGGTCGCGAGTTTTTATACGATGTTCAACCTCGCTCCCGTGGGCAAGCACGTGATCGAGATATGCGGCACGCCGCCGTGCGCCTTATGCGGGTCGGGCGAGGTCGCCGCTTTGTGCGAAAAAAAGCTCGGCATCAAGATGGGCGAGACGACAAAGGACGGGCAGTTTACGCTGCGCGAGGCGGAGTGCCTCGGCGCGTGCGTCAACGCGCCGGTCGTGCGGATCGGCGACGATTATTACGAGGACCTGACGCCCGAAGCGATGGAAAAGATTTTAAGCGCGCTCAAGGCGGGAAAGAAGCCCACGGCGGGTTCGCAAAAAGGGCGGCGAGGATCGTGCGCCGAAGGCGGCTCGACAAGCCTGAAGGAGAAGACGTAAACGATGCTGACAGACCGGGATCGCATATTCACCAATCTTTACGGCTTCGAGAGCTGGAATCTCGCGGCGGCGCGTCGGCGCGGGGTGTGGGACAACACGGCGGGGCTTATCAAGAAGGGCGCTCCGAAGATTATCGACGAGATCAAGGCGTCGGGCCTGCGCGGGCGGGGCGGCGCGGGATTTTCGACGGGAACGAAGTGGTCGTTCATGCCGAAAGAGTCGGATAAGCCGCATTATCTGGTGGTGAACGCGGACGAGGGCGAGCCGGGGACCTGCAAGGACCGGGATATTTTGCGCTACGATCCGCACCGGCTGCTTGAAGGGACGTTGGTCGCGGCGTCGGCTATCGGAGCGCACGTCGCGTACATCTATATCCGGGGCGAGTTCGCGGCCGAAGCCCAGATCGTGCAGCAGGCGATTGACGAAGCGTACGCGTACGGATTGTTGGGCAAGAACGCGGCGAGTTCGGGATGGGATTGCGAGGTTTATCTGCACCGTGGGGCGGGCGCGTACATCTGCGGGGAAGAGACGGCGCTGCTTGAGAGTCTCGAGGGCAAAAAAGGCCAACCGAGGAACAAGCCGCCGTTTCCGGCTGTGAGCGGACTCTACGGCTGTCCGACGACGATCAACAACGTCGAGACGCTTTCGGTTGTGCCGGAGATTCTGCGGCGCGGTGCGGGGTGGTTTACGAGCTTTGGCAGGCCTCAGAACAGCGGGACGAAGATATTCTGCCTATCGGGGCACGTCGAGAAGCCCTGCAACGTCGAAGAGGCGATGAGTATTCCGTTGAAGGAGCTGATCGAGAAGTATGCAGGCGGCGTGCGCGGCGGATGGGACAATCTTCTGGCGGTCATGCCTGGAGGCGCATCGTCGCCGATGATCCCGAAAGAGATAGCCGAAACGGTTCTGATGGATTTTGACTCGATGCGCGAGGCGGGGTCGAGTTTTGGGACGGGCGGCGTGATCGTGATGGACAAATCGACGGACATCGTGGCTGTTGTGGCGCGCATGGCGGCTTTTTACAGGCACGAGAGCTGCGGGCAATGCGCGCCGTGCCGCGAAGGGACGGCGTGGATGGGGCGGATGCTGGCGCGGATGGCCAAGGGCCAGGCGACGGAAAGCGAAATCGATATGTTGCTCGACGTGACTTACGGCATCGAGGGCAAAACGATCTGCGCGTTTTCGGACGGAGCCATCGGGCCGGTGCGGAGCCTGATCCGGCATTTCCGGCCGCAGATGGTCGAGCGTATCGAGGCCTATCGCCGGTCGATGGAGGCCAGCCGCCATGATTAAGCTTATCATCGACGGCATCGGGGCGGAGGTCGAGGAGGGAACGAGCGTTCTTCGGGCGTGCGAGCGTCTGGGGATCGAAATTCCGCACTTTTGCTATCATGAGAAGCTCGGCGTGGCGGGGAGCTGCCGCATGTGCCTTGTGGAGATCGAAGGGATGTCCAAGCTCGTGACGTCCTGCACGCAGCCGTGCGCCGAAGGGATGGTGGTGCATACGAACTCGCCGCGCGTGCGCGAGGCGCGGCGGGACGTGATGGAGCTGACGCTTGCCAACCATCCGCTCGATTGTCCGGTCTGCGACAAGGGGGGCGAATGCGCGCTTCAGGATTTGGCCGTTGCGTACGGGCACGGGCATGGGCGCTATGAGGATAAGAAGCGCGCGGTGACCGAGAAGGATTTGGGGCCTTTGATTAAGACGAACATGACGCGGTGCATTCATTGCACGCGCTGCATAAGGTTTTTGGAGGAGGTATGCGGCACGCCCGAGATGGGCGGCATCGGGCGCGGCGAGGGGATGGAAATCACCGTGTTAACGCGCGCGCTGGCGTCGGAGATGCAGGGGAATTTGATCGACATATGCCCGACGGGCGCGCTGACAAGCAAGCCGGGAGCGTATGCGGGGCGTTCGTGGGAGTACGGGAAGACCGAAACGATCGATGTATCGGATGCGGTCGGCAGCAATGTTCGCGTGGATGCGCGGGGCGACGAGATCGTGCGCGTGGTGCCGCGTTCCAACGACGCGGTCAACGAGACGTGGATCGGCGACAAAGCGCGGTTTGCGTTCGACGGGCTTAAAAAAGGACGGCTCGACCGGCCCTATGTGAAGCGCGACGGCAAATTGGTCGAGGCGACGTGGGACGAGGCGTTTGCGGCGATTGCCGAGAAAGCGCGGGCGACGCCGCCCTCGCATATTGCGGCGCTGGCGGGCGACCTTGCGGATTGCGAGTCCATGTTTGCGTTGAAATGCCTTATGGAGGCGCTCGGCTCGCCCAACATGGATTGCCGGCAGGACGGCGCGGTTTACGATACAAGCACGCGCGCGGCATATATCATGAACACGGGGGTCGCGGGGCTTGAGCAGGCGGACGCCATTCTCTTGATCGGAACGGATCCGCGCCGCGAAGCGGGAGTTATAAATGCGCGGATACGCAAAAGATGGCTCAAGGGAGGATGCAGGATCGGGCTGATCGGAGCGCCGGTTGATCTTGGGTATCCGTATGAGTATCTGGGCAACACGCCGCAGCCTGTGTCCGATCTGATGGCGGACGAAGGCGCCTTTGCGGTAGTTTTGAAGAGCGCGAAAAGGCCAGCATTTATTCTTGGTGCCGGAGCCTTGGCGCGGGCGGACGGAGCGGCTCTTCATAGAAAAGTCAGGGTGTTAGCCGAGTATTATAAAGCAGTTCGCGAGGATTGGAACGGATTCAACGTCCTTCAGAATGCGGCGTCGCGGGTCGGCGGGCTCGATCTCGGGTTCTTGCCGCAAAAGGGCGGCTTCGGGACGAAGGGGATTCTGGGCGGCAAGGCCGAGATGATCTGGCTTCTGGGCGCGGACGAATGCGATCTCGGGACTCTTGCGTCGTCGTTCGTCG
>CAYUPD010000072.1:0-2666 GCA_964446645.1 uncultured Rhodospirillaceae bacterium | reverse complement strand
AAGGGCGCGCGCGCGGCGGACGTGATATTGCCGGGCGCGGCGTATACCGAGAAAGCGGGGACGTACGTAAACGCCGAAGGCCGCGTGCAGACGGCGGGAAGAGCCGTTTCTCCGCCCGGAGACGCGCGCGAGGATTGGAAGATCGTGCGGGCGTTTGCGGAGTCGTTCGGGGGAACCCTGCCGTTCGATACGTTTGCGCAGTTGCGCGAAAGCATGACGATGTCCGCGCCTGTTTTGGGGAGCGACGG
Source organism: uncultured Rhodospirillaceae bacterium (assembly GCA_964446645.1). Lineage (GTDB taxonomy): Bacteria > Pseudomonadota > Alphaproteobacteria > UBA9219 > UBA9219 > CAIXLI01. The sequence continues at coordinate 2,418 of CAYUPD010000072.1, read as the reverse complement.
CATGTCCAAAAAAGAGGCATGGGCGTCGTTCGGTTTTTCGGGAGAAGTGACGAACGTGCCGTTTACGTCTACGATCGAGAACTACTACATGACGGATCCGATTTGCCGGGCTTCGGGGACGATGGCGCGGTGCGTCGAGGAAATCCTGCCGTTGGCGAAGGAGGTCGCGCGATAAGCCATGAAAGAATTTCTTCTCGATACGCTGTGGATCGTCGTCAAGATCGCGGCGATTGTCGCGCCGCTTCTGGGGGCGGTGGCGTATCTGACGTATGCCGAAAGGCGCGTGCTGGCGGCGATGCAGATCAGGCGTGGGCCGAACGTGACGGGGCCGTTCGGCTTGTTGCAGCCCGTGGCGGACGGGATCAAGCTTTTGGGGAAGGAGACGATATTTCCGTCGAAAGCCAACAAGGGATTGTTTTTGTTTGCGCCCGTTTTGGCCTTTTTCCTCGCGCTGGCGGCATGGGCGGTGGTGCCGTTCCAGAAGGAGCTGGTGCTGGCGGACATCAACGTCGGGGTTCTGTATTTGATCGCGCTGTCGTCGCTCGGCGTTTACGGGATTGTGTTTGCGGGCTGGGCGTCAAACTCGAAATATTCGTTTTTGGGAGGTCTCCGGGCGGCGGCGCAGATGATCTCGTACGAAGTCTCGACGGGGCTTGTGATCGTGGCCGTGCTGCTCAAGGCGGGGTCGCTCAATTTGTCGGCGATAGTCGAGGCGCAGCGCGGGGGATGGTTTGCGTTTGGGATACTGACGCCGATGTTTGTGGTGTACGCGATATCGGCGTTGGCCGAGACGAACCGCCTGCCGTTCGATCTTCCGGAGGGAGAGTCCGAGCTTGTGGGGGGCTTTCACACCGAATATTCGTCGATGGCGTTTGCGCTGTTTTTCTTAAGCGAATACGCGAACATGATTTTGCTGAGCGCGATGGCGACGATCCTGTTTTTGGGCGGATGGCTTTCGCCCGTGGCGGCTCTTGATTTTGTGCCTGGTTTTGCCTGGTTTTTCGGGAAGATGGCGGCATGCCTTTTCGTGTTTTTGTGGGTGAGGGCGACGCTGCCGCGTTATCGGTACGACCAGTTGATGAGGATCGGATGGAAGGTGTTTTTGCCGTTGACGCTGGCGTGGGTCGCGGGGACGGCGGCGTATGTGGTTTTTTTCGAGGCGTGAGTAAGGACAAAACATGTTTTTGGCCCGTTGGATAAAGACGTTGTCGCTTTACGAGATCGCGCGCGGTTTTGCGCTGACGCTTTCGTATGTGTTCCGGCGTCGCGCGACGATCGACTATCCGTACGAGAGAGGGCCGATCAGCCCGCGTTTTCGGGGCGAGCACGTTTTGAGGCGTTATGAGGGCGGGGAGGAGCGGTGCATTGCGTGCAAATTATGCGAGGCGGTATGTCCGGCGCTGGCGATCAGGATTGTGTCGGGCCCGCGCGAGGACGGAAAGCGGCAGGCGGTGAGGTACGAGATCGACCTGTCGAAATGCATTTTTTGCGGACTGTGCCAAGAGGCGTGTCCCGTGGATGCGATTGTCGAGGGGCCGAACTTCGAATGCGGGGTCGAGACGAGGGAGGCGTTATACGTGACGAAAGAGAGCCTGCTCAAGAAGGGCGACATGTGGGAAACGGAAGTGGCCGCCTGTCTAAAGGCGGATGAGAAATATAGATAGGGGCAACCATGTTGGCATCGGTCATATTTTATATGTTCGCGGCGGTTCTTCTGATATCGGGGGGGCTGGCCGTGACCGTGAGGAATCCGGTGCACGCGGTGCTTTTCCTGATTCTCTGCTTTTTCAACGCCTCGGGCCTGTTTCTCATGATGGGGGCCGAATTTTTAGCGTTTATCCTTCTGATCGTCTACGTCGGTGCCGTAGCGGTGCTGTTCCTGTTCGTAGTCATGATGCTCGACATCGACTTCGCCGAACTGCGGGCCGGTTTCGTGCGCAATGCTCCGCTGGGTGCGCTGATCGCGATCATCCTGGCCTGCGAACTGGTGCTGGGCATTGGTGCGCAGACTGCGGGTGGCATCAAGCTCGGCAAACCTGACGGCAGCAATGCTCCGGTCCTGGGAGCGAGCAACATCGAGGCCATCGGTGCGCTTCTCTATGGGCGCTACCTCTTCCTGTTCGAGGCTGCTGGCATCATCCTGCTGGTTGCGATGGTCGGCGCGATCGTTCTGACCCATCGTCAGCGGGGCGGCGTTCGCGGCCAGAATGTTTCGCGACAGGTCGCGCGCCGACCGGAAGAAGCAACGGTGAATATGCAGCCGGAAGTCGGCAAGGGGGTCCAACTGTGATCGGCATCGAACATTATGTCGTCGTCAGCTCGATCCTTTTCGTGCTGGGCGTTCTCGGCATCTTTCTCAACCGCAAGAACGTCATCATCATCCTGATGGCGATCGAACTGATCCTGCTTTCGGTTAAC
>CAYUPD010000071.1:2009-7070 GCA_964446645.1 uncultured Rhodospirillaceae bacterium | reverse complement strand
GTCGTAGTCAATCGCCTGCGTCGTATCGACGCCGTCCCTATAGGTCACTTTGATCGTATAATCTCCTGAAACGGCCGATAATCCCGTTCCGGAGGTCATGGATTGGTACTTGGCTTTGAGATAGGCGTTGCCGTCGCTGTCGGCCACGATTTTGCCGGATGAATTGTACAGTATGACGCGAACTTTCTTGGAATCTCCGCCCGCATCAAGATCAAGCTTGATGTTCTGTCCGGATAGCGAAAAGTTGTAGTATTCGGACGTGTCGTTGCCCGTCAACTCGCTTTCGACGTAGAGGCTCGTTCCTTGCTGCTCCGACGTGCTGACCGTCAGCGCCATCTCGCCCGTGTAGTCGGTCTCGGGCGTCGCCGTGATGGTATAGGTTCCGGCTGAAATCTCCAGCGTTCCTTCGGTCCACTCGTTGTAGGCCGCGATCTGCTCCGTCGTTCCCTCGCTGTCGGCGATCGTATTTCCTTCGCTGTCGAACAACTGAAAACGCGTGAATATGCTCTCGACGTAATCGCCGAACGTTTCGGACAAGCTCACCGTGCCGTCGTGCGCAACAAAACTTTGGGACACGGACGACGTCGCCGCCGTACCGTTATCGCTGATCGTGATGATCGCGCTTTGCCCGTCCAGATTCCCTATGTTGATTGCGTCGCCGGCTGTTTCGTTTCTTTTATGCGCCGTCGAAAGACTATAGGTCGTCGGCACGGTGTACGCGCTGACGGACGATGAGACGAGTATATTGGACATCAATGCACCTCGGGAGATCCTACCTCCCTTCCCAAGCAACAGGCTATCATCCGTTCCGTTAAGAGTAAATTAACTTCGTTTTACTTGAAAATTAAAGGCTTTTTCCCCTCCCGTAGCGGCAGGGCGATTCGGAAATTCAATCCTGCTTTTTCAGCAGCTCGCGGTAAACCTCGAGCGTTTTCGAGGTCATGGCCTCCGTCGTAAAACGGCTGCGGATGTGCGTTTGCGCGCTCTCGGCCATCGCCTGCCGATGCTCGGGCGTTTGCGAAAGGACGAGATCAATCGTCCGCGCAAGCTCGTCCGCGTCCCCGGGCGGCACAAGCCATCCCGTCTGGCTTGGCACGACGGTTTCTTTCGCGCCGCCGTGGTTCGATGCAATCACGGGAACGCCCATTGCCTGAGCTTCGATCACAACTCGCCCAAAGCCTTCCGGACGCGTAGACGGAACGACGACAATGTCCGCCAGCATATAGGCCGCGGGCATGTCGGCACAGGTATCGTAGACTCCGACATTATCCTTAAGCCCGGTTTGTTCGATCGCTTGCAGGATTTCCTGCCCATAGGACGCGTGCTTTCCTCCGCCGACGATAACGCAGAAAAAGTCGCGCCTCTTGAGTTTTTGAAGCGCTTGCAACAAAACCGCCTGACCTTTCCAACGCGTCAGACGGCCCGGCATGAGGATCACGGCCTTGCCGTCGGGAAGATTCCATGCGCGGCGCAACGCTTCGCGGCGCATCAGATCGACTTTCTGAGGATCGAAAACCTCGATATCCACGCCGCGCGGCACCACACGCAAAATATCCCTGAAAACACGGTAGGTATGCAACGCATAACCGGCCACAAAGTCGGAAATTGCGATGACGCGGTCGCCCTTCGCCATCGCCGAGTTGTAAAAGCGCTTAAACGATGAGGCTGCGCCGTAGGCATTATGAAATGTCGTGACTAAGGGTATGCCCGCCATGCGCGCGGCAAGCCATGCGCTCCATGCCGGGGCGCGGCTGCGGACATGGATAATGTCGACCCGGTATCTGCGAACGAGGCGCGCCAAACGAAACGCATTGACTAAAATCTTCAAAGGATTCTTTGACGCTACGGGCAATAAAAGCGAAACACCGCCAACGTTTTCGACTTCTTTCGCCATCGGGCCTCCCGACGAAACGACAAAGGCCCGGAAGCCTGCCTTGACGAGAGCGGCTGCCGTCTCAACCGTGCCGCGCTCGACACCTCCCGTGACGAGGGCGGGCACGATCTGCATGACGGCGGGCGCAATGCGCGCGTTGAGGACAATTTCCGCCGCGCGCTCGGACGGCGACGCTCCGCCAAGACCAAGCGCTTGGGCCGTCTCTTGGAGCTTGCCGATCTGCTTTTGGCGCGCCTCGTTATCTCCCAGCAAAACGCCCGCGGCAGTCGCAAGCTTTTGCGGCGTGCAGTCGTCTTGCAGCAGTTCCGGGACGACCGGCTCGGCGCATACGATGTTGACGAGATTGACGTACTTCGTCCGGATAAGAAGCTTCGCCAGCGCATACGTTAACGGATGGACTTTATAAGCGATAACGGAAGGGAGGCGCGCCAGCGCCAGCTCCAGCGCCACTGTGCCTGAACACGCCAAAGCGGCGGTCGATGCCGCAAAAGCGTCGAACTTATCTTTTTCGTTCTCGACGACATGCACAGGCGTGCCCCACGCAGAGACTTCTTTCGCGACCTCCGATATCAGATGCGGCAGAGTCGGCACGACGATTTGCAAACTCGGATTTCTTTCGCGCAAAAGGCGCACCGTCTCCTTGAAAACGGGCAGGAGGCGCGAAATCTCGCTTTCCCTGCTGCCCGGAAGCACCGCCAGAAGAGGGGCCTCGGCCGGGATATTGTGCGCTGCGCGGAACGCCGCGCCGTCTCCCTTATCCGCGCCGCTTTCGACGACCGAATGCCCCACAAATGTGCAGGGCAGTCCTTCGCGTTCGAAATACGGCGGCTCGAACGGCAATACCGCGAGCAAATGATCCAAAAATCCGGCAATTTTTCGCGCCCGGCCGGGCCGCCAGGCCCATACGGTCGGCGCGACATAATGAATGAGCCGAACTTTATTCCCTATGCGCTTCTTAACTTTTTGAGCGACGCGAAAACAAAAATCGGGCACGTCAATCGTGATCAGCGCTTCGGGCTGCTCGATGACGACGTCCTCAACCGTTTGGTCGATCAGGTCGAGCAAATGCGGAATGTGCAGAGCGACCTCGAACAGGCCAAAATGCATCAACTCGGTATGCGGAAAAAGAAGATCGAGCCCCTCGGCTTCCATCAGAGGCCCGCCGACGCCTGTGAAGCGGACGTTTCCGTCCAATTTCAGCTTGAGGGCGCGCATGAGCTTGGCCCCCAGAATGTCTCCGGATGTTTCGCCTGCAATCAGGTAAAAGACAGGCGTTTGGGTCATCAGTACCCCGTGAGTATCCGATCGACCAGTTGCTTGACCGTCGGAACGAATCCGTTGGCGTAAAACGGGTCTTCGCCGAAGCGGTAGGCGTTATGTCCCGAAAACATCAGAACGTTATCGACGTCGTCAGTATGACTGATCGCTTGCAGGCTTTTTTGGATGCAGAACGACCGAGGATCGGGCATGCGGCCTGTCGTTCCGGCCTCGTTTTGCGACCAGTTTGAGAAATGGCACGCCGACAAGCACCCCATGCAAGAGGACTGGTCTTTCAGGATTTCCCTTGCTTCGTCCGGAGTCACGAAGATGAGCGTGCTTTCGGGGGTCCGCAGCGCTTTTGTGAATCCCTGCGCCTGCCACGCCTTGACGCGCGCCATATCGGCCGGAGCCAGAAAAACAGGGCCGCCGACGGCGCCCACTTGGAAGCTATCGGTATGCGCGCCGACCGCTTCATGCGTGTAGGCAACTTGCCGTTCGTTGCGCGCCTTCAGGTTTTCGAGAAACGCGTTGTTGACCGCAGACGAATAAAACCCCGTCGGCGAAAAACGGTTGAGGAAAACGTCGCCTTTCTTGAGCGTCAAAAGCTTCTTTTTCCATGCGTCCGAAACGGGACTCTCTTTAGTCAATATCGGGCGCGTGCCAAACTGAAATGCCACGGGGCCAATGTCGGGATTGTCCAGCCAATGCTCCCAATCCGATATCCACCACACGCCTCCCGCCATCACGATCGGCGTGTCGTTCAAGCCATATTCCTTCATCTGCGCGCGCAGGGCAATTACGCGCGGCATGGGGTCTTCGGGCTTTTTGGGGTCTTCGCTGTTCGACAGGCCATTGTGACCGCCCGCAAGCCATGGGTCTTCGTAAACTACGCCGCCAAGGCCGCTACGGAATTTATTGTAGGCGCGCAGCCATAAGGCTCGAAAAGCGCGGGCGCTCGACACGATCGGGTAATAACTAATTCCGAACTTTGCGGCGATCTCGGCCACGCGATACGGCATTCCGGCGCCGCAGGTCACGCCGTGAATCAGGTTCTTTGCGCCTTCAAGGATGCCGTTCAGGATGTGTTCACTGCCGCCCATCTCCCACAGGATGTTCATGTGAAGACGGCCCTTGCCTCCTGACACATCGTAGGCTTTTTGTGCCTGCGCAATACCCCCTTTGATTCCAAAGGCAATCAATTCGGCATGCCGCTCTTTGCGCGTTTTTCCATAATAAATCTGGGGGACGATTTTACCGTCCTTATCGTAGCTATCGGCGTTGACCCCCGAAAACGTTCCGATCCCTCCCGTCGCCGCCCATGCGCCAGAGCTTACGCCGGTAGATATAGCGATGCCTTTACCGCCCTCGATAAGGGGCAAGACTTCGCGTCCCGACATGACTAAACTGTTAAGTGCTTTCAAGCGATGTTCCTTATTCTGTATGGACAAGGCGACTATAATGAGGACGCGCCGTTATGCAACAAATTGTGTAGAATGTTAATCTTTATATGCGAATCAATCAAACTCGTATAATGGTTACGCACGATGGATAAGCGTATGCCGGAACAGCTCGATAAAATCCTTGCCCTTGCGGATTCTAACCACGAGGGCGAGGCCGTTGTAGCCGTGCGCAAGGCGCGTGAGCTTTTACTGCGAGACGGGCTGAGTTTTAGCGATCTCGCGCGGGCCGTTTTAGGGCATACGCACATTAAATCGCCGAGCGCTCTGTCGTTTTTGTCCGGCGGCCGCGAATATATGGAATCCCAAATCCATCATCTGAAACAGCAGGTCGAAGACCTGAAATCCGAGCTTCAAACGCAGGATTTTCAACTCGACTTCTGGCGCCGCCGCGCTTTCGATCTCGAGCAAACCTCTCAGGTCGCCCAAAACGAAGCTCTGCGCTGGAAA
>CAYUPD010000071.1:1617-1999 GCA_964446645.1 uncultured Rhodospirillaceae bacterium | reverse complement strand
AGCTCGCCAGCGACACGGCAGACCGCCTGTGGGACATCGGTCGCAGCATCGGGTGCGAGGAATTCATAAACTCTAAGCCGACTCCAGAAGTTCTTCCCACCCCCAAGAAAAAAAGAAGGCAAGCGTGAGCGCTTTTCTATGTCCGTCATCAAGAAAACGTTTCTAAAAACGCTCAGTTACGGCACGATGCACATGAGCATCGCCGTTCTTGTCGCCTATGCGTTGAGCGGCAGTTGGCGCGTTGCCCTTGCCATCGGGATGGTCGAGCCGTGCGTCCAGATCGTTGCCTTCTTTTTCCATGAACGGATTTGGCATCGCATCGAAAAAAAAGACCACGCCGAGGATTATCACGACAGCGTCATCGACAGCACGACTCCTGCGC
>CAYUPD010000071.1:0-1607 GCA_964446645.1 uncultured Rhodospirillaceae bacterium | reverse complement strand
ATGGATCGAGACTTTCTTGCGGCGTTGCAAACGATGCCAATAAAACGAACGATTGCGTTCATTCTTCTGGCCTTTTTTTTGGCTTCTTCCGTCGCGCGCGCCGAAAACCCTATGGCGAAGGTCAAAGTCGGCATTCTTTATGAGAACGTCACCGATGGCCCTGCGCTTAAGCGCAGCTATGAGGATACGCAGGCTATCGTGCGGGATACCCACGCGGATTTTGTCTTTAGGGGCTTTTGGAAACTGGCTCCGGTTGCGGAATCTCCGGATCGCGTTCCCTCATCCGTGTCGAATCTGGCCCGCGAGGAGGGGCGCGACGCCGGAAAATCCGGCAAGGACTATCAGTCGCTCAAAACCTGGATCGAACGGCTTAAATGGCAAAATCCCCGGCTCATCTTTTGCGGAGCCTTGTCGGCGGCGCATTTGCCGCGCGTCGAAATCGACGCTCTGACGGGTAAGGTCTTTATGGGCGACGAAACATGGGGATTGGCGCTCGATCCTCAAAAATGGGCCATCGTTTTTAACGGTAAGATTCCGCCTAAAGAAAAGTTTCAGGCGGGACTCTCGAAAAATGACGCCGATGACTATGATCGCCGCAACGCCACCGCCTATTTTCCAGATTTGACCAATCCGGACTTTCAGTTTCTGTTCGAAAGCTGGGCCAAGAAGCAGATCGATATGGGCGCGGACGCCTTGTGGATCGACGGTTTGTTTTTCCAGACGAAGCTTTTTTTAGACAAGACAAAAGATATTCGGCATCCCGCCGTCGTTGAAACTTATAAGGCAGTCGCGAAGATCGTCGGCGATCTCCGAAAATATGCCCGCGATAAAGGCAAGTCCGTCATCATCGGCGCGCCGGGGCAAGACGACGCCGAGATGGCCAAATTGTCGCCGCCGTTAGACCTCGATTTTGTCACCGTTTCGCCGTCGCGGGCGGATGTCGAGGCCCGGCAGCTCGACGTTCAGAAATGGCTTTATAAACTCGCGACGATCAATAAGGTTCACAATAACGTTTCGATCTTCGCGTATATCGATTGGGAGTCTTCAGAGTCGTCTTTGGCTGTTTTTAGCCAGAAGCTTGGCGCGGACGATCGCAAAAATATGCTTCGCTCATTCGACAAGACATTCGCTCAGATGGGAGTCAATTTTATCTATCCCGTTCGCGGCGGGTTTATGGGCGAAAGGCCGAAAAAACGTTCGTTCGGCAATTCATCGACATTCGACAGCCTTGCGCCGCAGTTCGATACGTTTGAGACAATCAAAATTTTGGCCGAGGAAAAAGCGCTCGTACATTGATAACAACGCTTTTGGCTAAAGCGCCCCGCAAACCGGAGAGCCGTTGGATATTCCCTTTAAAACCTGTCCCGAAGGACAGTTGAGCGTAATGTTTGTTGCTGCGCTCGCGCATTGCGGCTGTCCATTGACGATGCCCGTCAGGGCTTGTCCGGAGGGGCATGTCAGCGGGCCGTTCGACATGACGATCCATTTGAGATCGGCTTTGCCAGGCGCTGCTGCAGATGTGTCGCAATTGGCTTGGGTGTTGCACACGCAAGCGATGATATTGACCTGATCGACGTCCATTTGAGTTTTGCCTACGGAGTCGCAGG
>CAYUPD010000070.1:0-7112 GCA_964446645.1 uncultured Rhodospirillaceae bacterium | reverse complement strand
CCATCCTTTTTCTTTTTTGTTTCCAACTTTAAGGAAAGCCATGCCCGAAATTTCGAAAGAAACGATCTATTCCGCTCTTCATGCCGTTCAATGGGACGGCAAAGACATCGTCTCGCGCGAAATGGTCGTCGGGGTCACCTTTTCCGAAGAGGGAAAAAAGACGAAAGTCAATTTGATCCTCGATGTTCCGCCCGGAAGGGACGCCGATCTCGAAGAATTAGAAAGAGAGATTCAAAAGGCTGCGGGAGGCGTTAAGGGCGTATCTTCGGTGTCCGTGATTTTTACGACGCATCAGGCTGCGCATCATCACGATCACCGCGAGCATGACGAAAAACAGCAGGACATCAAGCCGCCTCACGTCAAACACATTGTAGCCGTGGCTTCGGGCAAAGGCGGCGTCGGAAAATCGACCGTAGCCGTCAATCTGGCGGCGGCGTTAAGCCAAAAGGGGCTTAAGATCGGCTTGTTGGACGCCGATGTGTACGGGCCGTCGATTCCGCGCATGATGGGGCTTTATGACGAACCTTTTTTGAACGAAAAACGCAAACTGGAACCGCTTAATCGCGACGGCATTGAAGTCATGTCGATGGGGTTTTTGATCGGCGAAGATCAGCCGATGATGTGGCGAGGGCCGTTGGTTCACGGTGCGATCGTGCAGATGTTTCGGGATGTGCTTTGGGGAGAATTAGACGTCTTGGTCGTCGATTTGCCTCCGGGTACGGGAGATGCCCAAATCACGTTGACGCAATCGGTTCCCTTGGCGGGCGCCGTCATCGTATCGACCCCGCAGGATGTCGCTCTGTTGGATGCGCGCAAGGCGTTGGCAATGTTCCAAAAGACGGATGTGCCGATCTTGGGCATTGTCGAGAATATGAGTTATTTCGAATGTCCTCACTGCCATGAACGTAGCGATATATTCGGGCACGGCGGCGCGCAGGCCGAAGCGAAGAGGCTGAATGTTTCGTTTTTGGGCGAAATTCCGATCGATATGAAGCTTCGCGAGCTTGCCGATAGCGGCGAGCCTTTAACGTTAGCCGAGCCGAAAGGCCCGATTGCCGAAAAATACAAGGTTCTAGCCGATAAATTATGGGCTGTTTTGAATGCTTGACAGAAGCGTTTCGTCCGAGGATAACAGCATCCCCTAAGGGCCTGTAGCTCAGCTGGGAGAGCGCAACGTTCGCAATGTTGAGGTCGTCGGTTCGATCCCGATCAGGTCCACCAATTCATAGAAATCGCAATGTCTTAATATTTCCGCATGCGGAAATATTAAAATTTTTATATGTGATAAGGCGAAGCAATTAATCATATTTCGTGTTCGGGTTGGACTGATTGGTCTCGATGTACAAGAAATTTGCTCTTTGGAGGGGGGCGGGGAGGCTTTCGTTTGATGTAAAAAAGTGAGTCAATTCTAGGTAAAAACACAACTTTCTTAAATTGATCTGAGGGCGGACAAAAAGCATGCCAAGTGCGGTTATAAGACGAACACCCCAAATCGTTACGCAACTGATATGAGCGCCTAGAATCCCATTAATTTCAGTTAACTAAAAATAAACCTCAACTCATCAAATTGACTCAAGAATCTGTCCGCGTGAATCGCGCGGTTGTGTGCTTGTGCGCTTTTTTGTCAATTTTTAAGGGGAACAAGCGTGGTTTTTAGGTTGAAGCAGACAGTGACGGTGCTGGCCTTAGCGCTGGGCGTAACCGCATGTTCGGCTTCGGATATTCCCCTTGTTGGAGAGATGATATCGCGGCCCATGACGGTTGCCGACGTTCCAAAAAACGAAGACGTTGTGAGGAACGACACAAGTCCTTCTGTTGTGACCTTGGATTTGAAATCTAATTTGCGCGAGCGCCGACTGTCGCGGACGGAGGATTTGCCGAGCGATGTCGTTATTCCGACAACGAATTTGAACGGCGTTCCGATTACGACGGCGTTGCAGGCGGTTTTATCCGGAACCGATATTTCTCTTGCGTGGAATGCCGGCACGCTCGGAACGCGACTTGTGACGGTTATGAATCTTCGCGGACCATTGCCGACAGTCGTTAACAAAATTTGTTCGGCGGCGAGGGTTTTTTGCACCTATCGCCACGGGTCTCTTGAGCTGACGGAGAAAGAAACTTTCATCGTGACTCTTCCGCCGATTGAACGCGTCGTTAATGCCGGTTCGGCGACGGGAAGCTCGTCCTCGTCATCGTCGTCATCGTCATCGTCGAATCTGAACAACAGCATTGTCGATGCCATCAACCAGCTTTTGGACGGCGAGAAAGCCACGGTTGACCGCCAAGGCGGAACGATTATGTACACGGCGACGGTCGATGCAGAAGAGCGCATTTCCCGTTATTTGAGGGAATTGCGCACGGAACGGCCTCTGATCGTCATGCAGTTGTATATCTGGGAAGTGACGTTGGATCGCGAAAACGCTCAAGGCATCAATTGGTCTACGTTCAACGTGACATCGATTAAGAACACAACCTTGTCGTTAAATAACAAACTGACTTCCCTTGCGGCGACGACCGGCAGCGTCGGGTTGGGCGCTGTGACATCGGGCGAAATTTCGGTCGATGCCGTCGCGACGTTTCTTGCCACAAAGGGGCGCGTTCAAACCATCAGCAATCCTCAAATTACGTTTGTGTCCGGCTCTGCCGGAGAGCTTAAGATCGGCGGCACGCAGCGTTATATTTCCGAAGTTGGAACGACGACGAACAACACAAGCGGCACGTCGAGCAGTTCGAGCGATACGGTGAGCACAGATGAGATTGAAACGGGGTTGGCCGTAGCGGTTGCCGGAACCTACGAGAACGGGATTGTTTTTGCCAATCTCGACATGTCGATCAAAAACCTCGTCGGCCTCAATCCGACAACGTCCGGCAGCTATACGATCGACTTGCCGGAGACGGCGGACGAAAAAATCAATACGGTCTTGCGCGTGCGCCCCGGAGACAGCCTTGTTTTGGCGGGACTTGTTTCGTCAAACGAGACAGGAACAAACCAAGGATTTCCCTTAGGGAGCGAAATGGCGTTGCCTCTATACGGCAATAAAGCGCGCCAGAATCGGGAATTGGTGATTATCGTTAAGCCGTCGATCGTTCAGTTTTCGGACGAACCTTCCGAAAAGAAGGCAAACGAAAACGCGGCAGCTAAAGCAAAAGAGCCTCCGAAAGTCGAGCCGGTGAAGGATGTTTTGCCGCAAGAAACTCCCGTGAGGAATAATCTGGAGCCATCGCCGGCTCCGATCATTATCGACGAGAGCAGAGACAAGCCTGTTGAATTGCCTCGCCCCGTTCTCCAGCCTATCGTCGAAAAAAAATCTGAACCCAGCTTCTTGCCGCCGAATATCGTTGAAGAGAAAGCGTCAGCCGAACCGATTGAGGATTCATCGCCCGATTCCGGCTTTTTCCATGCGTTCGATAAGCTATTTCAATCTTCTAATGCCCCTGCGGCGCAAAGCGAGGTGCCATGAGCCTGCGCGCCCAACGCTTCCGTTTGCTGACAGCCGCCGCGTTGTTCTTGGTCGGGCTGTCGAACGGCGTGTGGGCGCGCGACGCGGCGTTTCTTAATCCGGGCATGACGGGCTTCACCGTTGGAGAAGAGGCAGTCAAAGTTGATCCCAAGGCGGAAATAGACATCGGCGAAACGCCCATCAACGTATCGAAAAAGGCGACGATATTCTTCGTCAATCAGACGAATATGGCGGTCAAAATCGAAAAGATCGATCTCAGCAGCGACTCCCTCGTTTCCGCCGAAGAGACGGCCAACGATTGCCGGAAGGAGGGCAGTATCGCGCCGATGAGCCGGTGCAGCATGGAGATATCGGTTGTGCCGACGGGCGCCGGGACGTGGAGCATCAATGTGCTGATGACGCACGGCGGGGCGGGGCGCATCGCGCGGGCGCGCCTGATAGGGCGGACGTCGGTGGCGGGCGTCAGCGAAACCAAAAGCACGGGGCTCGACATCAGCGCCAGAGACGTCAAGCCGATCGATTTCGGGTCGGTTACCGTCGGAGAGGGGAAGATCGTTCGTTCGACATTGATGGTCAACAACAGCGCCGATCCGATCACGATTTATTCCATCGACGTTATCGAGGCCGATAGCGGGCTGCAAAGGCTTAAGCAGGGATGCGCTGTCGATATGGAGCTTGCGCCCGGAGGATCGTGTCCGGTGACGTTGCTGTGGGACCCCAGGGAGGAATCTCAAGTTTCCACAGATCTTATTATCCGGCACAGCGGCAAGCTTGGTTTTGCCGTTATCCCCGTTCGCGGCGAGGCCAAGGGAGGCAGTCAAAGAGGCGGCCGTAGTTCGTATGGCACGGATGTCCTTCCGAGAAGCAGCGTTCCGTTGCCTTTGTCCGCGAAGGATATAGAAAAAGAAGTCGGAAAAACCATCGCTCCGGTTTCGGCGGCGGCGTTGAGCAGAGGAGGCTCGGTGTCTGGCGCCGTCGGTGAAGGCGAGGGAAAGCTTTCGTTGATCGGTACGATCGGGAAAAAAGCCGTGTTTCATTTACCCGACGGATCTACAGGCAGTTTTGAAATCGGCGATAGCCTTTACGCCGAAGAGGGGATAGCGAAGCTGATTGCCGTCGGATCGCATTCGGTCGATATTGCGGTCGGAGCAAAAAAGCGGACATTGGGGCTTGAAACGGTTTCCTCGCTTGTGCTGGAAGCGCTTGTCAAGGCGAGGCAGGGCGATGCGCCAAAAGCGCCGTCTTCCATAGCCGGAGTCGGTGCAAAATGAGCGGCGTCTCCTCAACCGATGCCCTTCACGCGCAAGCCGAAGCGCTTCACGTCAACCCGAAGCATTACGAGTTGGCCTTGGCCGAACAAGCTATGCGGCGGGCGAACGGGCGGCTGCTGTCCATCGGCGAAATTCTGCACCGCAACGGGTTCTCTTCCGGAGAAAGAGAAGAAGCAAAGGATAAGAGCTCGCGGGACGAAGATTTAACGATGCAGGCGTTGCGTCTTTACGTTCCGTCCGCGATTCAGGCGGCGATGGGGCTGTGTCTTTTGGAGTTGCGTCAGGGCGTTTTGCACATTGCTGTCGGCGACCGGGTGGACGATGCCGATTATTTGCGTATTACCGAGGCGTTGGCGCGCGTCGATCATAAAGTCAAAAGCCTCGAGATTGAACCGTGGGATCGGGCCGAATTAGCGCGGCTTATGCGCGAGCAGAGCGAGATGGCGGGCGACCGCCTTTTGCGCGTCTTGGGCGAACTTTCGCGCGATCCGGATAACGCGGTGCTGGTCGAAGAGGCGGTGCACGATATTCTGTCCGAAGCCTTGCAAAGCCGCACGTCGGATATTCATCTGTCTTTGCAGGAAGACGACGCGCGCTGCTGGATCAGGTATCGCGTTGACGGCGACCTTGTCTATAAGCACCTTATTCCCCATAGAGTTATGGCGCCGCTTGTGACGCGCATCAAAACGGACGCCAAGATGGACGCGGCAGACCGCCAGCATCCTCAGGACGGACGTTTAGCGTTCGAGTGGCAAGGTCGTATGATCGATATTCGTTGTGCCGCGTTGCCGGTTGCTCCGGCCGGAGAAAAGCTGACGCTCCGTCTTCTCGACCGCGAAAACCTGCGTTCGTTTGACGAGCTGTTTTTGCATTCTCCCGTCGTGGCCGAAAAGTTGCGCAAAGCCGTTCACGGGCACACAAAGGACGGCGGGCTGATTGTGGTCAGCGGTCCGACGGGGTCCGGTAAATCGACGACGCTTTATGGAATTATTCAGGAAATAGATCGCGCATCGCGCGCGGTGTACTCGGTCGAAGCGCCGGTCGAATACGATATGCCGTTGGTCGATCAAACGTCCGTGACGGACAATTCGGCCAACTCCATCGCCGACATTATACGCGCGCTTATGCGCCACGATCCCGACGTCATCATCGTCGGCGAAATGCGCGACGGCGATACGGTCGAAGCGGCGCTGCGCGCGACGGAATCCGGGCATATCGTCATCACAACCGTCCACTCGGTCGACGCGCTGCACACGCTGGATCGTATCGACGGGTTTTTAAGCTCCGCCTACCGCACGAGCGGCCTTTATATTTTAGGGCATGCGCTGATAGCGAGTCTCTCGCAGCGCCTTGTTAAAACGGTTTGCCCGGGTTGCCACAAAACCAAGAGCGCGCTGGAGGTTTTCGGAAGCGCCGAGCGCTGCAAGGAGATGGAGTTGGACCCCGATATGCCCTTGGCTTTGGCCAATCCCCAAGGGTGCGATTTGTGCGGTCATAGCGGTTTTCTCGGCCGAACGCTGGCGTTGGAAGCGATGTTTCCGCCTGATGATCAAGCCAGCCGCCGGTCGATTACGGAAATGATGGTGTCGAACGTGACATCTTCGATTATCGACGTGCCCGGCACGATATACATACCGCGCCGGACATCGTTGATCGATCTGATCCGGCGCAACGCCATCGACGCCAACATGGGCGCGGCGATGTTGATCGAAGACGTCGCTTCGTCCACGCGAATCCGGGGGTAGAGGCATGAAACTTTTTCACGCCAAATATGCCCAAATGAGACACGGCTCGGTCAACCTTATGGAGGACGACTTTTATCTGCCGGATCAGCACGCGGTCAGAAGGCATTTACGCAACAACGGATTTTATGCCGTCAGCATCAAGGAACAGAAGCCGAATCTTTTTGAGTGGACGGAGGTTCGATCCCGGGGGTGGCAATTGCAATTGTTGCGCGCTTTGCGCTTTCAGGGAGCGACGGCGTCGGCGGGGACGGCGCTGATTAATATTATCGAGGGCGAGACGGATCCGAAGAGGCGTCTGGCTTTTTTGCCTACGCGCACGGTGTTGAAGGGCGGAGGATCGTTTTCCGAGGCGCTCAAGGCTTTGCGTTTGTTCGATGCGGCGACGATGGCGATTATTACGGCGGGCGAGCGCGCGGGCGATCTTAAAGGGGTTATTCAACACGCCATCGAACACACCGAGGAAAAAGGGAAGCAGGCGCGCATCGTCACGACTACGTTAAGCTGGCTGTCGTTTGATATCGTCAATATCGTAGGAACGGTATGGGCGGCGCAGTTTGGTTTTATACCGTATTTGAAAAATCAGGGAACGAAGGCGACGGATGCCGAATCTATCGCGCGGTTTAATCATGCCATCA
>CAYUPD010000069.1:0-7241 GCA_964446645.1 uncultured Rhodospirillaceae bacterium | reverse complement strand
TCCTTCATGTCCGGCATCGCACGGCATCAGTCCACGGCATAAGGCGGCCTATCGTATCCTTTGGGCGAAAGCGTGAATATTTCGGCCCCCGCTTCGGTCACGCCTAGCGTGTGCTCAAATTGAGCCGAAAGCGACTTGTCCTTCGTCACGGCCGTCCAGTTATCCGACAAAACCTTGACGTCGTATTTCCCGGCATTGATCATTGGCTCAATCGTGAAGATCATGCCCTTTTTCAAGACAACGCCTTCGCCGATCTTTCCAAAATGCAAAACGGACGGCGCGCAATGAAAAACCTTCCCCGTCCCATGGCCGCAAAAATCGCGCACAACGGAGAATCCGGCGTCTTCGGCATGTTTTTGTATGGCCGCTCCGACATCGCCGAGCGTCGCGCCGGGTTTAACCTTCTCAATGCCGATCATGAGACATTCGTACGTTATATCGACCAACCGCCGCGCTTTAAGGCTTATTTTATCGCCGATGCAAAACATGCGGCTCGCGTCGCCATGCCACCCGTTCAAAGATGGCGTCACGTCGATATTGACAATGTCCCCTTCTTCAAGCGTCTTGTCACCAGGAATGCCGTGGCAAACAACATGATTGATGGACATGCATGTCGTCCGCGGATAGCCCCGATAACCAAGAGGAGCCGAGACGCCGCCTCTGTCGCGCGTAAATTTATCGCACATCTCGTCGAGATCGCCCGTGCGCGCGCCGGGAACGACATACGGCGTGATATAATCAAGTACGTCTGCCGCGAGCCGCCCGGCCTTGCGCATGGCGGCGAAGTCTTCTTCGCCGTGAATGGGGATATCGCCGTCGCTTTCCCGATCGTTTTGCATTACATCGAACTGCCGGGCTTGAAATTGACCTGCACGCCCATTTTTTCCATTTGGTTCATCGTGACGGCAAGGTTGCTTTGGGCCGCCGAGGCAAGCATGGCTTGGCCGTATTCGGTTGGTGCGCGCGTCGAACTGGTCTTCTCCGCCATCACCATGTTGTAGAGAATGCCCGGCAATCCGCCGTCGGCCACTTCGCCGCTACGAATGCCTTCATCCTGATGCACCCTCGGCCCCCAGAAAAGCTCAGTGATGCGCTGATCGCCCGAACTCTTCTTTTTCTTTTTGCGGACGGCAAGGCCCGTATCTTCGTCGATTTCCTCGGCGTCCGAGTCGTCGTCCCATTTGCAGTCGCGCCAATCGACCGATAGAAACTCTTGTATCGCCGACGACATAAACGGCAAATTGACCAGCAATTCGCGAAACATCGCCGCTGCGGAAAAAATCGCTTCTTCTTCGAGCTTCTTGATTTCGGCTTTTTGCTCGTCTGTCTTCATCCCCTTGCGCGCGGCCATCACGGGAACCATGCAATTTTCTTTTAACCGCTTGGCCCAATCCTTGGCTTGGTCGCCGCGCTCGGGTTCGCCGTTTTCGGTATACAGGTCTCCCATCGTGCGAAGCCTTTTGACAAGGCATTCGGACCAATACCACCAATCGTTAAAAGGCGCTTTTTGAGAATAACTTTGAGCCATGAAAAAGCCTTTGTTTACAGAGTCCGCGACAGATTACATAAAACGGCGCGCATTAAAAAGAGCTTTCTTTTATGCTTAACGCCGAAAATCCGCGCATTATTCGATTTTTCCGGCCGTTCTTAGATAGCCGCTGTTCTGCTGCGACCAGCGTAGGCTTCCTTCCACATCATGGCGGCGCGGCTCCGTACCCGTTACCAGCTCCTGACGCGACGGCCTCGCCTCGCCCATCTGCTCGCGCTCCAAAAGCCCCGCCAAAACAGCAGGCAAACGCCCATGCTCGGGCAAACCGCTGCCGATGCCTTTGGCTTCGTCGTTGTCTCCAAAAAACATCGTCTCGGCAATCTTGCTCGGAAAATTTTTCATCCACGGCGACTTCAGAAGCTTCTGCATGTCGGCGGAAAGCCACGGCAGCGCTCTCAGCGCTTCGCGGAACAAAACATCGAATCCGCTGATAACCTGTTCGTCAAACGTCTGCGGACTTGAAACCTGCGCGGACGGCATCTCGCTTTGATCCAGAAACTTATGAAGACGCTGAAGCATCTTTATCGCGATGTCGGTTTTTTGCTGCCGTTCGGCTTCGGCAATAAATACGTCGAGGTTGTGCTTATAAATATGGACACACTCCGTCAGGCGATCCGTTAGCGCTTCGGCCGCCTGAATCCACTCCTCTATGCCAGCTTTATATGTTAGCTGCCGCTCAGTCATGGCGGACACACCTCCTCAAAGGGGACTATAATGCTCCGCAGGGCACCCTGTAAATAAACACCTTACCGAATAACGGCAGTTTCGTCAAGCAAAAATCAATAAATATCAATTAGTTGTATGTTTGATTCTTATAATTAATAAGGGAATTAGTTGCAGGGACGCATACTCTTCCAACGCAAAAAACCATCAGCAAGAACGCAAGCCATCATGGCTTCGCCTACCGCAACGGCCCGGATTCCCACACACGGATCGTGGCGGCCTTTGGTTGCGACGTCCGCATTTTTTCCGAAAACCGCGACAGTTCGAAGCGCATTCAGGATCGACGGCGTCGGTTTGACGGCAAAACGGGCTACGATGTCCTGCCCCGTCGAAATGCCGCCGAGAATCCCTCCTGCGTTATTGGAGAGGAAAATCGGCGTTCCGTTTTCTCCTTCGCGCATTTCGTCGGCGTTTTCCTCGCCGGTCAATTTGGCGGCGGCAAACCCTGCCCCGATCTCGACGCCCTTGACGGCGTTGATGCTCATCAGCGCACGAGCGATATCGCTATCGAGCTTGCCATACACAGGATCGCCCCAACCAGCAGGAACGCCCGACGCCACGATCTCAACGATGGCGCCGACGGATGAGCCTTTTTGGCGCACATCGTCCAGATACGCCTCCCACGACGGCACGGCCGAAGCATCGGGACAAAATAGCGGATTTCTTTCGACCTCGGCCCAGTCCCACTTGGCGCGGTCGATCTTATGCGGCCCGATTTGCACAAGCGCTCCGCGAACCGAGATTTTTTCGCCCAAAATTTTTCGCGCCACGGCTCCGGCCGCCACACGGCACGCCGTCTCGCGCGCCGAGGCCCGCCCGCCCCCACGATAATCGCGAATGCCGTATTTGGCCCAATACCCATAGTCAGCATGGCCGGGACGGAAAACGTCTTTGATCTCGTCGTAATCTTTCGACCGCGCGTCCGAATTCTCGATTATCAGGCTGATCGGCGTTCCGGTCGTCATGCCGTCAAAAACGCCGGACATAATTTTAACCTTGTCGGCCTCCGCACGCTGCGTCGTAAAGCGCGACTGGCCGGGCTTGCGCTTATCCAGCCACGGCTGAATATCGTCTTCGGACAAAGGAATCAGCGACGGGCAGCCATCGATCACAACGCCGATGGCAGGCCCATGGCTTTCGCCCCATGTCGTAAAACGAAAAATATTTCCGAAGCTATTCGAGGCCATGGCGACAACCGATAAACGTTGAATTCATAGAGACATAACGCATCTATATTAACCGCTCTTCATATTTAAGGAAGAGTTTCCTTAATGAAAATAAACCAAAAATACTCTCTTCAATTAGCGAAAGATTCACCCATTCTCGCTAGACTGCCCCTGTATAGATTGAATAATTTTTTGGGGAATAATTATGGGACAAGCGATTGACAGCGCCGTTGAGCGTGCCCGGAGTTTATTCCATATGCCGCCAAAAGACTGGCCGTCTTTGGTAAAGCCCTTTAACGACCTTACATGCGCCTACGGCTTGGCCGGAAAAAAAGACCCCAACGGCGGCATGTTCGGCGAAAGGTTGGCGCGGCAAGACCTTTTTTCCAATCTCGTTCTGTTTGCCGAATTGGAAGGAAAATGTTGCAACCATCCGACGTACGGCCTCGCTCATTTTCCGAAGCATGTCAGAGCAAAATTTAAATGCATATATAAAATCATTGCCGGGCCAAAAATACCTGGCACTGTGAACGTTTGCTGTTTGTAATGGAGAAAAATTATGGCGAATGATTATGGAAAGACTATTTTCTCTAATGCGACCAACGGAATGTCTCCTGATGCCGGCAACGCGCATATATTGTTAAACCCTTCCGTACCGTCTTTTAAAAAAGCGGCCGCCCTATCCGTATTACATAAATTTCTTGGTCGAAACCCATCCAACGAACAAACGAGTAAAGTAAAGATTGAAATAGTTCCAAATCCTTTACTGGGCGCAAATCGCGGAAAGGCCTTCGCTCTTCATGTTCATGCCGAGCGTATTAAAATGAGGAAGCAATCCCCTATCATAAATTCTGACGATGATAGACTTTCAGAGTTATATAAAAGCGCCGCAGAAGAAACTGAACAGGAAAGCAAAAACGGCACGCCTAGGCGCGTTTCTATGAGCAGAAAAAACAGGCGCTGGAAAATCTTGCAGTATAAGAAATAACGCACCAGCGTTCGCGAAAAACGACCTTACGCCCCGTTCACCGACGCGTTCATAGCGCCGACGAGTTCGACGAGCTTTTGCGTTTCGTCCACGGCAATCATGCCGATTGAATGATAACCCGCATCGACGTGCAGTAATTCGCCGGTCATTCCCGTACCGAGATCGCTCAATAAATACAGCGCCGCGTTGCCGACTTCGGCAATCGATACGTTCTTTTTCAACGGCGCGTTGACCTCGTTCCACTTCAGAATATGCCTGAAATCGCCGATGCCGCTGGCCGCCAGCGTCTTGATCGGCCCGGCCGAAATCGCATTGACGCGGATGTTCTTGCCGCCGAGATCGACGGCCAGATAGCGCACGCTGGCCTCAAGCGCGGCCTTGGCGACGCCCATTACGTTGTAATGGGGCATCACGCGCTCGGCGCCTAAATACGAGAGCGTCAAAAGGCTGCCGCCGTTCGGCATAAGCGGCATAGCGCGGCGAGCCAGAGCCGTGAACGAATAGCACGAAATGTCCATCGTGCGCAGAAAGTTGTCGCGCGTCGTATCGACGTACATTCCGTCGAGCTGGTTCTTATCCGAATACGCGATGGCATGAACCACAAAATCGATTGTCCCCCACTCTTTGCGAAGCGTCTCGAACAACGCATCCATGCTGGCTTCGTCCGTCACATCGCACGGCAGGACAATTTTCGACCCGACGGAAGCCGCCAAGGGCACGACGCGCTTTTGCAGGGCCTCTCCCTGATAAGTAAAAGCAAGCTCGGCCCCCTGCGCCGCGCAAACGCTTGCAATCCCCCAAGCGAGAGATCGGTCGTTGGCGACGCCCATGACAAGGCCGCGCTTTCCCGACATCAGTTGCCCTTGAAGCCGGGCAGCGGGTGTTTGAGATTCCATCGTATTTCCCTCAATAATGCGCAAAAGACGCCCGACTCTACATGAGGCCGATCAAGCTGGCAACTTGTTCTGTTCGCGGGATTTGAGGAACCTAATATCCGGATTTTCTTCCTGAACGCGGTTGAGCTGCCATGCGTTGCGCGCCAAAAAGACGAGCGCACCGTCATGGTCTTCGGCAAGATTCGCGCGGTTGGCATCGATAAACTTTTTCAGCGTCGCCGAATCGGAACCCTCGACCCACCGCGCGGCAGAAAGACCGGCGTCCTCGAATTTCGCCTCAAGCCCATATTCGGCATCAATGCGCGCGGCCAATACTTCAAACTGCAACGGCCCGACAACGCCGACAACCCACTCAGCCCCAGTCAGCGGCTTAAACACCTGCGACGCCCCCTCTTCGGCAAAATGCTCCAGCGCACGGCGCATGTGCTTGGCCTTCAGCGGATCGCTAAGATGCACGCGCTGTAAATGCTCGGGCGCAAAGCTCGGAACGCCGAGAAAACGTATCGTCTCTCCTTCCGTCAGCGTATCGCCGATGCGCAGCGTTCCGTGATTGGGAATCCCGATGATGTCGCCCGCATAGGCGTTTTCGGCCAGCTCGCGCTCGCGCGCCAAAAACAAAACGGCGTTGTTGACAGCAATCTGCTTTTGGCTTCGTCCATGATAAAGCTTCATGCCGCGCTTGAAGTGCCCCGAGCATAAGCGTACAAAAGCGATGCGGTCTCGGTGATTGGGGTCCATGTTTGCCTGAACTTTGAACACAAACCCTGTCACCCTATCCTCGTTGGGATCGACGCTCCGGATATCCGCCTTTTGCGGACGAGGCGAAGGAGCATACTCTGCAAGGCCCAACAGCAATTCCCGCACGCCGAAATTGTTGATGGCGCTACCAAAATAAATGGGTGTCCGGTGGCCACTGCGATAGGCCTCGACATCAAACGGAGGGCACAGCCCCCGCGCCATGGCTACGTCGTCCCGCAATTTCTTAGCGATGTCCGCGCCCAGTAATTCGTCGATTTTCGGATCATCAAGGCCGTTGCACGCAATTCCTTCAGTCAGCACATCGCCTTTCGTACGGTCCATCAGGATCAAACGGTCGCGCAACAGATCGTAGCATCCCTTAAAATCACGTCCCATGCCGATCGGCCAGCTCGCAGGCGTCACGTCGAGCGCCAGCGTTTGCTCAATCTCACTCATCAAATCGAAGGGGTCACGGGATTCGCGGTCCATCTTGTTGATGAACGTTACAATGGGCACGTCGCGCAAACGGCATACTTCGAACAATTTGCGCGTCTGGCTCTCAATGCCCTTCGCGCCGTCGATCACCATGACGGCGCTGTCCACGGCCGTCAACGTCCTATACGTATCTTCCGAAAAATCTTCGTGGCCGGGAGTATCGACAAGATTAAAGCTGCAATCGGCATAATCGAAGCTCATGACCGACGCCGACACCGAAATGCCGCGCTCGCGCTCGACCTTCATCCAGTCGGATCGCGCCCGCCGCGCGTCGCCGCGGGCCTTGACCGCGCCCGCCAGTTGGATCGCGCCGCCGAAGAGTAGAAGTTTTTCGGTCAGCGTCGTTTTTCCGGCGTCCGGGTGCGCGATGATCGCAAACGTGCGCCGTAGCGCCGTCAGTTTTTCCAAATTTTCATTATTCATGAGCCGACTTCTTCTCGATTCCAAGCCGCTTGATTTCCCATCTCAACTCGACGCCGAACCTGTCGCGCACGCGGCGGCGCACTTCTTCGCCGAGTTGCTCGATATCTGCCGCCGAGGCATGGCCCGTATTGATAAGAAAATTGCAGTGCTTCTCGGACACTTTGGCGTGCCCGATCTTCAGGCCGCGACACCCCGCTGCTTCGATTAACTGCCACGTTTTGCGTCCTTCGGGGTCGTTTTCGGGATTGGCGAAGGTAGAACCG
>CAYUPD010000068.1:0-7261 GCA_964446645.1 uncultured Rhodospirillaceae bacterium | reverse complement strand
TCGCCAAAATCCCCTACTCCTGCTCGCTCGACGGCATCAGCTGGACGGCGTCGTCCACCCCCGACTCCCTCGGACGCTCGCTCGACGAACGCAAGAAAAACCTCGCCAACTGCCTCGACGGGTTCGTCAAGGCCGGGGGATTCCACGTCAACGTCAACGTCTTGAACCGCGAAACCCTCATCGACGCCATGGACCATCCCGAATTCTACCCGCAACTCACCATCCGCGTCTCGGGCTACGCCGTCAATTTCGTCAAGCTCTCCCGCGAACAGCAGATGGACGTGGTCAGCCGCACCTTCCACAAGACGATGTGACATGGACGACGACTCCCTTCACGGCTTTCTGCATTCCGTCGAAACAGGCGGCGCAGCAGACGGCCCCGGAGTCCGCTTCGTCTATTTTCTCAGCGGCTGTCCTTTCCGCTGCCTTTACTGCCACAACCCCGACACATGGTTTCCCGACAAGGGCCGCCGCGTTTCGCTGGACGAAGCGTTGGCCGAGCTTGCGCCCTATCATAAATTTCTTCGCACGGCGGGCGGCGTCACGATCTCGGGCGGCGAGCCTCTTGTGCAGGCGCGTTTTGCGGGCAATCTGTTGAGACGCATCAAAAGCGATTTCGGCCTTCATACCGCGCTCGACACGCAGGGGTTTTTGCATGCTTCGGTGGACGACGCATGGTTCGATCCCGTCGATCTTGTCTTGCTGGACATTAAGCATTCCGACCCGGACAAATACCTTAAGCTGACCGGAAAGCCTCTTCAGCCGACGCTCGACTTCGCAAAGCGCCTTGCGCTGCTGAACAAAAAGATGTGGCTTCGGTATGTTTTAGTTCCCGGATTGACGGACGACGACGGCGACATCCTGCGGCTTGCCGATTTCGCCGCCTCCCTTGGCCCCCTTGTCGAGCGCGTTGACGTTCTCCCTTTCCACCAACTCGGCGCGTTTAAATGGAAAGAACTCGGCCTTGCTTACGCGCTCGAAAAGACTCCCGTCCCTTCGCAGGACGCCGTCGCGCGCGCTCAAAGCCTCTTCGCTTCCCGCGGACTCGCTGTTTTTTAAAAAAATTTTTCAGTCGCGCCGCCGAAGAGCAAAACCGTTTGTTTCTTTTGAAAAAATTTCATTCTTGCGCCGCACGCAAACGCTCTTCTTAAAAACTATTTAACCTTATGCTGCACCGCCGTTTCATCGAATGTTTACCGTGTTCTGATAGGATGCTCCTGATTTTACTTGAACTATTTTTTCGGCGCATTTTCGATACGGAGATTTTCGATGACCAGAAAAATCATGCAGCTCGACGAAATCGAAAAACACTTCAAAAAAGAAAAAGCCGCCGTCCTCGGCAAAAAAGGCTCGACGATGTACCTCGCGGGCGATCTCGGCGCGAGCATGGATTTCATCGAGGACGAAAACATCCTGTGGGCGCTTAAGGAAATCAAGGCTGCGGGCGGCTCTATCTGCATGGAACGCAAAAAACGCGCCACAAAGCAGGAATTTAAAAACGCCGTCGCCGATAAAATCCGCGCCTTCGGGGCCGCCGCGCCGCAAGGCACCCCGACGCATCAGCTCGCTGCGTTTGTGATGTAGCCTCTTTATTTCTTTGATGCGCGAAGCGCGCGGAGCAGCTTCTGTATGTCCAAAGGCGGCTTCGATGCGAACTTTTTGACCTTCCCCGTGCGCGGATGCGCAAAATGAATCTCGACCGCGTGTAACGCCTGCCTCGGAAAATCCTGCAACGCCTTCGGCCCCTTCGATACGCGGCCTTTCCCGTATGCCTTATCCCCCACCACCGGATGCTTGATGTGCGCCATATGCACGCGTATCTGATGCGTGCGCCCCGTCTCGAGCCTGCACTCGACCAACGACACGCCACCGAAATCCTCGATCACTTTGTAATGCGTCACGGCCGACCGGCCTTTGCCCGTCACCGCCATCTTCTTCCTATCGCGCGCGCTGCGCCCGACCGGCGCGTCGATCTTCCCCACAGGCGGCACCGGCGTTCCCCACACAAGCGCCCAGTACGTCCGGCTCAGACTCCTGTCGGCAAATTGCCCCGACAGCGCCGCATGCGCCGCGTCGTTCTTCGCCGCAACAATCAGCCCGCTCGTGTCCTTATCCAATCTATGAACAATGCCGGGCCTCGCAACGCCGCCGATCCCCGACAGGCTTTCGCCGCAATGCGCCAGAAGCGCGTTGACAAGCGTGCGATCCCGGTTTCCCGGCGCGGGATGCACCACAAGCCCCGCGGGCTTGTCGATCACGATCACGTCTTTATCCTCGTACACCACCGTAAGCGGAATCTTTTGGGCCTTTGGCTCGGCTTTTTCGGGCGGCGGCAGAATAAGCTCGTAACTTTCTCCCGCCTTCGCCTTGCGGCTGCCGTCCATCGCTTCTTTTCCCGAAAAACGGAGATTCCCTTCGGCCATAAGCGCCTGTACCCGCGCGCGCGACAGGCCCGGCTCTTCCCGCGCGGCCAGCACCGCTATCGCCTTGTCGAGGCGGCTCCCGGCCAGTTCTTCCGGAACGGCCAGAACTAACGATCGGGATTTGGCGCTTTTCATTGCTGCGCCGGAGCCGACGGCTGGTCGATCCTGTATCTTTGGACAAAATCCGCGGCCATGTTCTTCAGCACTTCCTTGACCTTTTGCGCGTGAAGCGTCTGGCTGCTGAAAACCTTCGCGTGACGCCGCCAATACACCGCCGTAATGCTGCGCGGCGCATCTACGGGCGGAATAACGACCGCCGCCCGGCTTTCGGCCGACAGCGATATCCACGACACGCAATCCAGATTTTCTCCCGCTTGCGTCACGATCTCGGGCAAAAACTGAATCCGCGCCACGCCCGCCACCGGCGGCTTCGCGTCCAAAACGCCCACCGCCGGGACTCCCGTCCCCTCGAACGACGACGCCAATACCGCCGCCACGTCCTCGCGCGTCAGGCCGCATCCCGCCGACGCTTTCGGATCGTCAAACCGCGCGTAATTCACGATAATCTCGCCGATGCCGTAAAGCTCGGGCGCATAACCCTGCGCCGACGCGGCGGAAGACAAGACCGGCAGGAAAAGAAAAGCGATAAGAAGATTTTTTGCCTTACTCATCACGGAACCCTCCGTAGTTTAGCCCTGGAAAAGTTCAACAACCAATTAAGCAAGCTTGCGGCAAAATTGATTTTCGAGCGCAGCGTACTCTAACGTACGTGAGCATCGAAAATCAAGAAAAGCGCGATTTGCAGCCCAAGATCGCTTAATTGGCTTATTCTCTTTCGTCGCGCTGCGTCCGCTCTTTACGCTCGTGCCTCTCTTGCGCGTCTACCGTCAACGTCGCTATCGGCCGCGCATCAAGACGCTTGATCCCGATCGGCTCTCCCGTCTCTTCGCAAAAACCGTACTCGTTGCGCTCAATCCTCTCCAGCGCCTCGTCGATCTTGCTGATCAGCTTGCGCTGCCGGTCGCGAGTCCGAAGCTCTAGCGCCACTTCCGTCTCCGCCGAGGCACGATCCGTTATGTCCGGCTCTTGCATCCCGCCGTCGTCCTGCAACTCTTGCAGTGTCAAATCCGCTTCGCGCACGATGTCCGCTTTCCACTTCAGCAGCTTGTTCCGGAAATACTCCAGCATCACCGGATTCATGTACGGTTCTTTTTCCGTGGGCTTGTAATTCGGCGGAACGGTTACGGTGGCCATGAAAAACTCCTAAGTCAGGGTATACTGCTCTTCGCGAGCAGTGGAAGATAGGGGAACCTGCCTTGCCAAGTCAAAGACGTTTTTAAGGAACAATTTCATAACGTTATAGCGCATTCGGGCTTAACCCCTGCGCCGGTTTCCGCTTTTGGGCCACGATTCTCACCGCGGACGGGCAACGGCTTTTTTGACGCTCTCGATCGTAAACAACAACATCCGCCCGGATTCCGTCGATGCAAACAGCGCATCGCCGCTTCCGTTCCAGACAAGTCCGTTGATCGCCGAACCCTCGGGCGGGTTGATCGCGATTTCCATGCGCCCGTCCAGCGGCGCAAGGACGATCATCCCGTCGCCGTATCCCGCCGCCACCATCTCGTCGCCCGGATGCGGCGCAACGCACGTGACAAGGCGGCCTTCGGCTCCTCCCAAGACCAGCGGCTCTTTGCCCCACGGGCCGCCGCCCGTAAACGGCCAGCACACGACTTGCTCTGCCCCCGATGTCGCCAGAAATTTTCCGCGCGCCGTAAACGCCATCGAGCGTACCTTCGACGCGTAGCCCTGCATCTGCATTTCCTTTTTGTCCGGAAGAGACCAGCCATGCAGCGCCCCCTCCTGCATGCTCGCCAGCAGCGCCTTCCCGTCGGGAGACCACACGAGGCCCAAGTGCGATCCCTTTGCCTCAAACGTTTCAGCTTCCGGCGAATTTTTTCCGCGCGACTGCTCTGCGGTACGTCCGCTTCGCGGACTCCCCACAACCGCGACTGCGCGTGCGCCAAGCCACCACAGGCTCACGCCGTTGTAATGACTCACGGCCAGCCTTTTGCCGTTGGGACTAAAGGCTATCCCGCCCGGAGCGCCGGAAACGGAAGGCGGATCGAAAACCTCTTGTCCTTCTTCGTTCAGAATATGTATTTCTTTGCCTGCGTTATAGGCGCGGAACTTGCCGTCCGCAGAACTCGCGACATGGTCGATCCACACGTTCTTATGCCCGGCGAGCTCATTCGTTTCGCCCAGCACGGGATCGAGGATCAGCACTTTGCCGTCGTCGCCCCCTGACAAAAACGCGTGCGCGTCGGCATCCGGCTGCAACGACAAAGAAATGCCGTCGTGCATCTTCACAGATTTCGGCTGCACCGCTTCGTCGCTCGCGGGAAGAACGCGCGCCGTGCCGTCGCCCAATGCCGCCGCGACAAAATTACCGTTGCGGTTGACGCACAGCGACACAACCGGGATTTCAAAGTTCCATTGATTGAATACGGCGGAGAGCATTTGTTTAGGCCACACACTTTTCAAAATCTTCGCGCAACTTCTCTTCGTCCAAATTCCGCCCGATGAAGACAAGGCGGCTCGCGCGCCTATCGCCCTCTTTCCACGGCGTATGCTGCGCGCCGTCCATCATCATGTGCACGCCCTGCACGACGAGGCGGTTTGGGCTTCCTTGTATGTCCAAAATTCCTTTATACCTCAACAAATCCTGCCCTTTCGCCGCCCTCAAATCCATCATCCACCGCTCGAACTTGGCCGGGTCTAAAGAATTCGACGAAATCAACGATACGCTCGAAATCGAACTGTCGTGGCGGCTTTCACATCCGCCATCATGATCGTGATGGTGATGATGGTGGCACCCGCACGCGCACGGCTCGCCGCACTCGTGGCTGTCGCCTTTGAGAAAATCCGGAGCGCTTTTTAAGATTGCGTCGAGATCGAAGCTGCCGAGCCCCACTATCTTATCCAACGGCGTGTCGCAACGCGTCGCGCGGATAATCTTGGCGTAGCGATTGATGCTTCTTATCAAGGACTCAATATGATCCGCCTCGGCTTCGTCTACGAGATCGACCTTGTTGAGCACGATGACGTCCGCAAACGCAATTTGATCTTCCGCTTCTCTCGACTTTTTGAGCGACACCGGCAGATGCATCGCGTCCACAACCGCCACGACGCTGTCGAGCTTCGTTTTCGCCGCCACCTCTTCGTCCGCAAAAAACGTCTGCGCCACGGGCGCCGGATCGGCCAATCCCGTCGTCTCGATCAAGATGCCGTCGAACGCAGGCGTTCTCCTCACAAGCCCCGAAATCACGCGGATGAGGTCGCCTCGCACCGTGCAGCACACGCAGCCGTTGTTCATCTCGTACACTTCTTCGTCCGCGCCCACCACAAGCGCTCCGTCGATGCCCTCGGCTCCGAATTCGTTAACGATCACCGCGTACCTCTTGCCGTGATCTTCCGACAAAATACGGTTAAGCAGCGTCGTTTTTCCCGCGCCTAAAAAGCCTGTCAGTACGGTTACGGGAATGGGGGACATGCTTCTTTCCTCAAAAAACGAAGAAGGAATGGACTAACATAAGAAAAATAGGAGTTAAAGTATTGATTCTAATTAAATTAAAAAACAGGCGTTCTATAACCCTCTGATTTCCCTATTTACTTTCATGTTTCTACCATATCAATGGCACCATTGTTAACTTACTTGTTTTTCAGAGCTTTCCTCATGACCCTTAAAACAACTTCGAACAATACCGCTTCAACTCCTTCCGAAAACGATTCCAGCGCCGAAGGCACGATGAGGGTCATCGCCATAGTTACCGGATTTGGGCTTGTTGCATCCGCTCTTTGCGCTCCAAACGTAGCCCTGCACGACCGCATTGCCGCCGGAAGCCTTGGCGCGGGATTAATACTTGCCAGCTTAATTCCTTAAAATTTACCTTGTGCTTCTATAAAGAAACGCCTATCAACCCTTCCGCTTTAGGGATGTTCCCTTTGGCTTAACAACTCACACGCATTTGGCTCGCGCAGTAAATCCTGCGATGCGCCGTCCGGTGTCGGAAATCCGATACAAGAAATGTGTGGCGGTACAACCGGAAAAGGAAACTACATCATGACGATGCCCGTCGTTACTCTGCGGCAATTATTCGAGGCCGGCGTTCATTTCGGCCACAACACCCGCCGCTGGAATCCCAAAATGCAATCCTATCTGTTCGGCGTGCGCAATAACGTGCACATCCTCGATCTCGAACAGACCGTGCCTATGTTCCAACGCGCGCTCCAAGCCCTGCGCGACACCGCCGCTTCGGGCGGACGCGTCCTCTTCGTCGGCACCAAGCGCCAGGCGCAGGAAAAAATCGCCGAAGCCGCCAAGCGTTGCGGCCAGTACTACGTCAACCATCGCTGGCTGGGAGGCATGCTCACCAACTGGAAGACCATTTCTCAATCCATCAAGCGTTTGCGCGATATCAACGACCGCCTCGAAAAGGAAGCCAAGAAGCTCACCAAGAAGGAAACCCTTCAACTCACACGCGCGCGCGATAAGCTCGAAAAGGCCTTGGGCGGCATCAAGGATATGGGCGGCTTGCCCGATATGATTTTCGTCCTCGACACCCTCAAGGAAGACATCGCTATCGCCGAAGCCGTTAAGCTCGGAATCCCCGTCGTTGCCGTCGTCGACAGCAACTCGGACCCCGCGCATATCACCTTCCCCATCCCCGGCAACGACGACGCCTCGCGCGCCATCGACCTCTACTGCGAACTTACCGCGCAGGCCGTTCTGGACGGCATCGAGGCCGAAATCGGCACCTCGTCCAAGGACGCCGGTG
>CAYUPD010000067.1:0-7343 GCA_964446645.1 uncultured Rhodospirillaceae bacterium | reverse complement strand
CATTATGATGCTTCTGAAGGCCGTTTGCAAACCTTGCGGCAGTTCAAAACGAATTGTAGTGATATCGTTCGACATAATAATTAGCCTTAAAAAAGACAATAAGAGCACGGGATATTCTTTTAGGTTGGTATAAAAACATCAAGAAACGCTTAATAAAATGAAGGGCTTTGAGAAGAAATGACAGTTTTTTTACCGAAAATGCCCCTTTAGCAACGACAAAAAAGAAGTTATGGTTAACTTTTGCACATCTGGAGCGACAGGCTCCGCTCGAAAACAAATCGGACGAAACATGATCGTCCGGCAAGAAAAGACGGAAGACTTCCCCCGCATTTACGAACTGGTGAAAGAAGGATTCCGGACGGCGCAAGTCTCGAACGGCAAAGAGCAGGATTTTGTCGATTATCTGCGCAACGGAGCAAATTACATTCCGGAGCTTGCGCTTGTCGCCGAAGATAACGGCGCAATCGTCGGCCACATCATGCTGACGAAAACGCAGATCGACGCCAAGGCGCGCAAGATCGAAACGCTTTTGCTCGCGCCGGTCACGGTCGAGCTCGAGCATCGGAAAAAAGGCATCGGCGCGCGGCTGATCGACGAAGCGTTTCGTTTGGCGAAAAATAAAGGCTATGCGTCGGTTGTGCTTGTGGGCAATCCGGCGTTTTACGGAAGGTTCGGGTTTAAATGCTCGGCCGATTTCGGAATCGAGAACGCGAACGGAATCCCGGACAAGTACGTGCAGTCCTGCGAGCTGGTTTCCGGAAGCCTCAAAAGCGCAGAAGGAAGGATCCTTTTCGAAACGGGGGAATGACCCTCCCGGTTTTTTTCCGTTATTTTATTGCCGTAAAACCCGGTATGTCGCGTTATATTATTGATATAACGTTATAATTTACTATTTCTCGCATATGCGAGAAACATCCTAGTACCGTGATATTTCCTTGACAGCCACAAAAGATTGGGATATAAAGCCGTCGCACCCTTAAGAAAGGTGCATCCGGTTTCGGAACCCGACGCGGCTTCGGCATGCAGGAGTGCGGTACTAACGGGAAGGACCGGGTAAGGTAGGGATATCTGCCGTTCCGCGCCCATCGAACGCGGAAAGGGGAGCGCGCTTCTCTATATTTTCGAGACGTGTGAGTAGGATATTTTTTGAGTTTTAACGTAACGATTTGATGTGACGATAGTTTAATGTAACGATTTTTTGCGGAAGGAAAACGATTTGACGGAACTTATGATTTTTTAAACGTCCACATCCACATTTTGACTGTTTTCAAAACGGCACCAGTCCGCCTTCGCGCTTCGCGCACCGGCGCGGCATTTTTTGACTGTTCTGGAAAACGGCACCAGTCCGCCTTCGCCTATAGCCAGCTTCTTTTCTTTATTGGCAAAGCGATATTTGAGTCGCCAGTATTTGCCCCCGCTCGGCATAACTTCGAGATACATTCCTCCACCATCAGCCAGTTTATAAGGCTTTTTGGTGGGCTTTGCGTTCTTGCAGGCGGTGTTTGTCAGGTGCATTTTGGGGGCACATTTTCTGCGCCTAAAAATTTGTGCCCCCATTTATGCCCCCAATTGGGCAGGATGAAGGAAGACACCTTTGGAAAGCGCAGGACTATGTTAGCCTTCATTCACGGGCTTTTCTATAGTCATTCTGGATTTTTTGGGATGCTTTGAAATCAGAAAATGGAGCGGGTGAAGGGAATCGAACCCTCGTAGGTAGCTTGGGAAGCTACAGCTCTACCATTGAGCTACACCCGCATTTGATCTCGCACTAGCGTTCAGAGAGGGCCGGAATTTAGCATGCGCGCCCGCCCTGTCAAATCCGGAAGTTAAATTCCCGAAAAACGCCAAAAAACGCCATATGTATGCGAGATACGCGATAATATTCGCCAAAGCATACATTCGCCAATTATTAACAGCGCTTTAACTTCTTATTTATCACATTTGATTATCGTACTCTCCTCTCGCTTTTTTACAAAGGGCCGCCGCACATGATCCGCATTGCTCCGTCCATTCTCGCTGCCGATTTTTCAAAGCTTGGCGAGGAGGTTCGCGCCATCGATGCGGCCGGAGCCGATTACATCCACATCGACGTGATGGACGGCCATTTTGTGCCGAATATCACGATAGGTCCGTCGGTCGTGCGCGCTTTGCGCCCCTGCTCCAAAAAAGTTTTTGACGTGCATCTGATGATCTCGCCGGTCGATCCCTTTGTGCACGAGTTCGCAGCGGCGGGATCGGACATCATCACCGTGCATCCCGAGGCGGGCCCGCATCTTCACCGCACGCTGGGGCTGATCCGCTCGCTCGGCAAAAAGGCGGGCGTCGCGCTTAATCCGGCAACGCCTTTATCGGCGCTCGAGAACATATGGGCCGACGTCGATCTTATCCTGGTGATGGCGGTCAATCCGGGCTTCGGCGGGCAAGCGTTCATCGGCTCGCAGCTCGATAAAATCCGCGCGATACGACAACGCATCGAGGCCATCGGCAAGCCCATCGATCTTGAGGTTGACGGCGGCATTGACGCCAAGACGGCCAAGCAAGCGGTCAGTGCGGGCGCGGACGTTTTGGTGGCGGGCACGGCGACGTTCAAGGGCGGGCCCGAGAAATACGCGGCGAATATTGCGGCTTTGCGCGGCTGAGGAAGTCGAATGGCTCAGGCAGCGAGAAAAATTATAGGAAAGATGAAGCGCGGCGTGCAGAACGTCGCTTACGGGAATCCCTTGTATCAAAAAATCCTCGCGGCGGGCGAAACGCCCGTGGCGCTGCATTTTACGCCCTCCGATCCGTGGCCGGGCGACGCGAACGCCGGGATAGCGCTTCTATCTTCCGGGCAAGCGTCGATGTTCGGGCCCGTCGTGGACGCCTCGGTGCGCAACGCCGCCGTGACGCTGCGCAATCTCAGGGCCGTCGGCACGGACGCCGCGCGCGACATGTGCGTGACGCTGATCGAGACGTGGCTGCGCCAATTCGACGGATGGGACAAGGACGAGTGGTCGCCCGAAAATCTGGGGAGCCGCATCGCGGCGTGGATCGGCTTTTACGATTTTTACGCGCCTGCGGCGACGGACGATTTCACGCGGGCGCTCGTAGCGAGCCTGCACCGGCAGTACAAGCATCTCGAGCGGACGATCTCGCCGTCGCTGAAGGGCGTCGAGGCGGCGCAAGCCGCGCGGGGGCTGATCTACGGCGGATTGAACTTCGAAGGCGGCGACAGCGCGCTCGGCCTCGCGTGCGATCTTTTGCAACGACAGTTGGCGGCCGAGATATTGCCCGACGGCGGGCACATTTCGCGCAATCCGTCGGCGCAGCTACGTCTTCTGAGCCATCTGGTCGATATCCGCAATGTGCTGGAGACGGCGGGCATCCATATGCCCCCGGCCATCGGCGCAGGATTGGCGGCGCTGATACCGGGCGTTAAATTTTTCCGCCACGGCGACGGCGGATTGGCTCTCTTTAACGGCGCGGTCGAAGAAACGCCGCTCATGATCGACTCCGTCCTGACGCAGGCGGTGGTGCGCGGACGCGTGCTGCGCCGTCTGCCCGAATCCGGCTACGAGCGTCTGATCGCGGGCCGAAGCTTGCTGATGATCGACGCGGGCGCGCCGCCGCCCGTAGCTTACGGAAGCGAAGGCCACGCGGGCCTGTTGAGCTTCGAATTCAGCGTCGGGCGCGAACGCCTGATCGTCAACTGCGGCGCGGTTCCGGGAGGCTCGTCCGACTGGCGCGCGGCATGCGCGGCGACGGCGGCGCATTCGACGCTGACGGTCTCGGATACGAACGCCTGCGACATCGGCGACGAAGGCGGGATCGAAGGGCAAGCGCTGACATCCTCGATGCGGTTTGAAGAGAACGGCGCGCAAGCCATCGAGATGGCGCACAACGGCTATTACGCGCGCTTTGGTTTGACTCATACGCGCATCCTCAAGCTCTCCGCCGACGGCGAAATTCTGTCGGGACGCGACGTGCTTCAGGGGCGCAAAGGGAGGGATTACACGGTGCGCTGGCATCTGCACCCTTCCGTGCAGGTATCGCTGTCGCAAGGCGGGCAAACGGCGCTTTTGCGAACGCCGTCGGGCAGCGGCTGGCGGTTGAGGGTCGAGCGCGGAGAATTAGGGCTTGAGCCGAGCGTCTACTGCGGCGGAGCCGAGCCGCGGCGGACGATGCAGATACGCACGTCTGGAATGACGGATCATACGGAGACGGTCGTGCCGTGGAGTCTTGCGCGGGAAAGAAAAACCTAAAGGTTACTGGAACTCAGCGCCTTTATAGTCGGCGATTTTGATAAAGCCCATCGTCTTCCGATTTTCGGGAAGAAAGGCCTCGTTAAGGGCAATAACTTTATTGGCCACAAAATTCATCGCGACGCTTCCTGCCGACCGCCCGTCGCCCGAATAGTTTTTTACAAAATCCGCGCCCTGCCTCATTATGGCATCCAACGTCAGCATATATCGCGCGTTCATTTTCATATGAGCCGTCATAGCGGCCATCCTTTCGTCAAGCGTCCTGCTTGCGTTTATGAGTTCATTATACCGCGACGTTTGCGGCATTTCACATCAATTGAATTGCTTTCGCTCGCGTCTTTCTTACCGAAACATTATGTCCTGCGCCGAGGCCCTTTGAAAAACCTCACTCTTTTTGATTCGGCGGCGGATTATTGAACATAAGTGTTAAAAATTAGATAACGGTACGAACGTTGACTTGAGCCCTAAAAGTTGGTTTTGTTCTCTCCCTTTCACAATAAGAATCGGGGTTTTCCATGTACAGGGTTGTTTTGTTGCTCGCGGCTTTGTTTGCCGCTTTTGCTTCTGCGCCGTCTTTTGCCGCCGGTTCTTTTTCGGACGCGCAGCGCGCGGAGATCGAGGGCATCGTTAAGGACTATCTGGTTAACAAAAACCCCGAAGTGATGGCCGAAGGGCTGCAAAAGCTCGACCAGCGGCGGCACGAAGAAATGGCGACGAAAGCCAAGGAAAAAGTGGCGACCGAGCATGACAAGATTTTCAGCGATCCGGCGACGCCCGTGGGCGGCAATCCGAACGGCAGCGTGACGATCGTCGAGTTTTACGACTACGGCTGCGGCTATTGCAAGATGGGCGAGGAAGCCATCGAAAAAGTCATGAAAGAGGATAAGGACATCAAGTTTGTCTACAAAAATTACCCCATCCTTGGGCCCTCGTCGCTCGAAGCCGCCAAGGCGGGCCTCGCGAGCGTCCGGCAGGGCAAATTCGCGGCCTTTCATAGCGCGCTGATGAACATCAAGGAGCGCCTGACGAGCGAGGCGATCTACAAGACCGCCAAGAGCGTCGGCCTCGACGTCGCCAAGCTCAAAAAGGACATGGCGAGTAAGGAAATCGGCGACGCCGTCGAAGCCAGCCTTAAGCTCGGACAAGACATCGGCGCGCAAGGAACTCCCTATTTTATTATCAACGAGACGGTGTACCCCGGCGTCCTTCAGTACGAGCAGTTGAAAGGCGTCGTCGACACCGAGCGCCAGAAAGTAAAAAAATAGGCACCCGACATGGCAAAACCCGTTCTCGTCCTTAACGGCCCCAACCTCGACATGCTCGGCGTGCGCGACCCCAAAATCTACGGGCGCGAAACGCTGAAAGACGTCGAGGCGCTGTGCGCCAAGACGGCGAAGCAGGAAGGATTCAAGGTCGATTGCCGCCAGAGCAATTCGGAAGAAAAGCTCATCACGTGGATTCACGAAGCGCGGAAAAAGAACGCCGCCATCGTCATGAACGCAGGAGCCTTCAGCCATACCTCGGTCGCCCTGCTCGACGCCTTAACGTTAACCGGGCTTCCCGTTGTCGAAGTCCATCTCTCAAATATCCATGCGCGGGAAGAGTTTAGGCGGCATTCCTACGTTTCCATCGCCGCACGAGCAACTATTTGCGGCTGTGGCCTAGACGGGTATGCCTATGCTATCAAGACCGTCGCCAAGTTGTTAAAGACCGGGTCTAAAAATGTCTCATAATAAAACCGATAAATTCGACATCGATATCGCGGCCATTCGCAAGCTCGCGAAGCTCCTCGAAGAAACGGGGCTTTCCGAAATCGAGTACGCCCAAGGCGACAGCAAAATCCGCTGCGTCGGCCCCCGCACGGACGCCGTGCATGTTCTTCCGGCCGCTCCCGCCGTAGCGCAGCCCGCTCCCGCCGCCGAAGCTCCCGCCAAGCAGGAATCCGACGGCACCACGATCACCTCGCCCATGGTCGGCACCGTTTATATGGCTTCCTCCCCTGGCGCCGCGCCGTTCGTCAAGCAGGGCTCGAAGGTCAAGGAAGGCGACACGCTTCTCATCATCGAAGCCATGAAAGTCATGAACCCGATCAAGGCTCCGCGCGCCGGAACCGTCGGCAAGATTCTCGTCGAAGACGCCAAGCCGGTCGAATTCGGCGATACGCTTCTCGTCCTCGAATAAGGTAGACCCGTGTTCGAAAAAATCCTCATCGCCAACCGCGGAGAAATCGCCCTGCGCATCCATCGCGCCTGCCGCGAAATGGGGATTCGCACCGTCGCCGTCCACTCCTCGGCCGACGCAGACGCCATGCACGTGCGCCTCGCCGACGAAAGCGTCTGCATCGGCCCGCCGCCCTCCAAACTCAGCTATCTCAACATTCCCGCGATTTTGACCGCCGCCTCCATCACCGGCGCGGACGCCATTCATCCGGGCATCGGCTTCTTGTCCGAAAACGCCAATTTCGCCGAGATGGTCGAACAGCACGGCTTCGTCTTCATCGGCCCGACGCCCGAACATATCCGCCTCATGGGCGACAAAGTCACGGCCAAGAAAACCGTCAAAGACTTAAATCTGCCGACCGTTCCGGGATCGGACGGCGCGCTGAAAGACCTGAACGACGCCAAGAAAATCGCCGCCGAGATCGGCTACCCCGTCCTCATCAAGGCGGCGGCCGGAGGCGGCGGCAAGGGCATGAAGGTCGCCGCGTCTCCCGAGGTTCTTGAAGAATCTTACACGCTCGCGCGCGGCGAGGCGCTGGCTGCCTTCGGCAACGACGAAGTCTACATGGAGAAGTACCTCGAGAATCCGCGCCATATCGAAGTTCAGCTTTTGGGCGACACGCACGGCAACGCCATCCACTTCGGCGAACGCGATTGTTCGATCCAGCGCCATCACCAGAAAGTCATCGAAGAGGCGCCCTCGCCCGGCCTTAACGCGTCCGAACGGGCCGACATCGGCGCGCGCGCCGCGAACGTCGTCAAGAAGCTCGGCTACCGAGGCGTCGGCACCATCGAGTTCCTGTACGAAAAAGGCCAGTTCTATTTCATCGAAATGAACACACGCCTTCAGATCGAGCATACGGTCTCGGAAATGATTACCGGC
>CAYUPD010000066.1:0-7407 GCA_964446645.1 uncultured Rhodospirillaceae bacterium | reverse complement strand
CTTTCCGCAAATTTTGCCTTTAAGGCAAATTTGTGCGGAATCCCATTTTCTTTCTCGCCTTTTACGCAAACAGCGAACTATCGAGGATAAGGCCGATATTCTTGGCCATGAGGCAGGCGATGCGTTCGCGCTGATCGGCCTGGCGCAGGATTTTTTCGTCCTGCGGGTTTGAGAGAAAGCCCGTTTCGATAAGCATGGAAGGAACGTCCGGCGCGCGCAAGACGACAAAGTCGGCGGCGCGCATGGGGCGTTCCAAAAGCCGCCACTTGTTCCGAAGCGAAGACACAAAGCT
The DNA here is from genome assembly GCA_964446645.1 of uncultured Rhodospirillaceae bacterium. GTDB lineage: Bacteria > Pseudomonadota > Alphaproteobacteria > UBA9219 > UBA9219 > CAIXLI01. Next base: position 7,115 of record CAYUPD010000066.1, on the reverse strand, counting down.
GGCCTTGACGTGCTGGGCGGTGTTGCGGGTTTGGCGGGCGGCGAGGTCCATAAGGATGGCGGTGACTTCCTTGTCGGCGGGAGGAAGGTCCATGCCGCCCATAAGGTCGGCCTCGTTTTCGTGCTCGGCGAGGCGCTTGGCGAACGAGTCCGAGGCCTTGGCCGAAAGCGTATAGACCGAAAGCCCGCGCGCGGCGCGGTTGGGGGCGCTGTCGGCGTGGACGGATAAAAACAAGTCGGCCTTGGCGTTGCGGCCCATGCGCACGCGGGCCTCAAGCGGCATAAAGACGTCTTCCTCGCGGGTGAGTTTGACGGTAAGGCCTTGCCGTCCCGAGAGGGCGTCGGCCATGCGCAAGGCGATGTCCATCGTGATATTTTTCTCGCGGGTGCCCATGCGGCCGATGGCGCCGGGGTCGCGGCCGCCGTGGCCGGGGTCGATCATGAGAAGGCGAGGCGCGCGCGGTTTGCGCACGGGCAGAGGCTTTGCCTCAGCCGTTGCCGCAAAGGCGGGCAGGGGCGGAAAAAAAGCGGCCGCGAGCGAAGCCCAAAGGCTCGCTTTCAAAAACATGCGGCGCGAGAGAAGCGTGTCATCCATTGTCAAAAAAAAGTCGCCCGGCGTTAACGAAAGGCCTTATACTATAAAAGAAAGTGTTGAGAAATTCTTATGCGCCTCGCTTTTATAGACTTTATATACGGTTACGACGCCGCGCGTCCCGATGCAAGCGAGCCTTTGGGCGGAACGACGTCGGCCGCCTGTTTTCTGGCCCGCGCGATGGTTAACGCGGGGATTGAGTGCGATTTTTTCAACCGCATCGACGCGCCCCGCGAAGCTTTCGGAATAGAAAGCCATCCTTTGCAAAGCCTCAGCGAGAAGATCGCGGACGACGCGTTCGACGCGTATATTTTTTGCGGCCGGTGGACGGCGGATTTGGTCGGTTTGATGCGCAAGAACACGAAGAAGCCGCTGATTGCATGGATGCACGAGAGCGCGTTTGCCGAACCGATGACGCCCGCGCTCGAGGCGTTCGACGGAGTCGTGTTCGTCAGCGAGTGGCAGCGGCGCATCAACGCGGCGTCGATCAAAGAGCATTGGGCGTGCGCGGTCATCCGCAACGCGATGAATCCGGCGGCGCAGGATTTGTTTCAAGAAGGAGAAAGCGTCCTTGCCGCGAAAACAAAGCCGCCCGTGCTTCTTTATGCGGGCGGGTTTGCGCGCGGCGCGTTTCACATTCCGCTGCTGCTCGACGAGATAAGAAAAGTCCGGAGCGATTTCAGCGTCGAGGTCTATTGCAACCTCAATCCCTCGCGCGACGCGGCGAGCGACGCGGCGTACATCGAATGGTTCAAAAGCCGTCCCAACGTCGCGCACGTGGGAATGGTTGGGCAAAGGGAGCTGATCGGCAGGATGAAGAAGGCGGCCGTGATGATCGCGCCGAACCCGTGGCCCGAAACGTCGTGCATCGCGATGATCGAAGGGCTGGCGTCGGGTTGCGACACGGTGGCAACGGCGCGCGCGGCATTGCCCGAGACGGCGTCGGGTTTTGCGAGGTTGGTGCCGATAGAATTGCAGGACGAGCCGAAGCGCTTCGACATGCCGCTCGATCTTAAAAAGTTTGCGGGAGAAGTTCTCGCTGCGTTGCAGGAGAGGGACGAGAAACCCGAGGAAGTTGAATCCCGTCTTCGCCGCCAAATTAACTATTTTAGGGACAATTATAGGTGGTCGCAGCGCGTCGAACCGTGGGTAACGTTCATTAATAAGATGAGATAAAAAGAAGATCGACTATAGTCTGAATCCGGATCAAAAACTTCGACTATGGTTTCAAAAGAACCCCAAAAATTCAGTCTATAGCCGTCGGATTGAACAAAAAATTTCCCGAGGGAGTTGCATCGGCGATAAACGCGCGTTCGTTGTGCACGTTGACGCGGTTTTCTGCGATCATTTTCAAGGCGGTAGGGTAGGCTTTATGCTCGGCGGCAAGGACGCGCGCGGCGAGAGTGTCTTCGGTATCGCCATCGAGAACAGGGACGACGGCCTGCAAAATAATGGGGCCGTGATCCATTTCGGCGCGCACGTAATGTATTGTAAGTCCAGCGACTTTTGCTCCGTAGTCGAGAACTTTTTTGTGCGTATCGACGCCCGGAAACGCGGGCAAAAGCGACGGATGAATATTGACGAGCCGGTCGCGCCAACGGTCGCAAAACCACGCGGTCAAAAGGCGCATAAACCCGGCGAGGCAGACAAGCTCGACGCCGTGTTTTTCGAGAGCAGAATCAAGGGCTTCCTCGAATTTTTGCCTATCGGGATAATCGCGGTGTGAGATGACGAGAGCCGGAATTTTAGCCTCGCGCGCGTAATTAAGCCCCGTCGCATCGGCTTTATTTGAAATCACGCACACGATTTTTGCCGGAAACCCTTGTTTTTCGCATGTTTTTATGAGCGAGAGCAAATTGCTCCCCCGCCCCGAGATCAGAACGCCGACTTTCAGCATGGCCAATTTCTCTCAATGTTTTCAATAACTACGGCATCGCCCGACGGGCGCGGTTCGACGACGCCGATGCGAAAAACCTTCTCTCCCGCCTTATTCAAAATCGCCGCCGCCGCTTCTGCCATATCCGGAGACGCAATCACAATCATGCCGATTCCGCAATTATAAGTGCGAGCCATTTCAAGCGGATCGATGCGTCCGGCCTTCGCCAACCAGCCAAAAACAGGCGGAACAGGCCAGTTTTTCGCGTTTAAACGCACGCCGATGCCGTCCGGCAAAACGCGCGGAATGTTCTCCAAAAGCCCGCCTCCCGTAATATGCGCGAGGGCCTTAACGGTCCCGGCCTTGACCGCTTGCATGACGGCGCGAACGTAAATGCGCGTCGGCGTTAAAAGGGCGTCGCCGAGCTTTTGGGACGGGTCAAACGGCGCGGGTTTATCGTAAGAAAGCTTCTCCTGAGCGACGATTTTGCGCACGAGCGAAAAACCGTTGCTATGAACGCCGCTTGAGGCGATTCCGAGCACGATATCGCCGGGCTTAACGTCCTCGCGGGGCAAAAGCCGGTCGCGCTCAACCGCGCCGACGGCAAATCCGGCCAGATCGTAATCGCCGTGCCCGTACATGCCGGGCATTTCGGCCGTTTCTCCCCCTACAAGCGCGCAAGAGGCCTGTTTGCAGCCTTCGGCGACGCCCGCGATGACTTTTTGGGCCGCCGCGACGTCGAGCTTTCCTGTCGCAAAATAATCGAGGAACAAAAGCGGCTCTGCGCCCTGTACGATCAGATCGTTAACGCACATGGCGACAAGGTCGATGCCGACGGTGTCGTGGTTGTTGGCGTCGATGGCGATTTTAAGCTTTGTGCCGACGCCATCGGTCGTGCTGACGAGAATGGGGTCGCGAAATCCGGCCGCTTTAAGATCGAACAATGCGCCGAAACCGCCTAATCCGGCGTCCGCGCCTTTGCGCGCCGTTTGCTTGGCCAAGGGCTTGATCGCATCGACAAGGGCGTCGCCGGCATCGATATCGACGCCGGCCTCTGCATACGCGCGGCCGGGGGAGGGATTTTTGGATTCGATGGTCGCCATAATAAAGTCAAAAACAGAGGTTAGGGACAGAAAAGAGGGGTAACATAAAAACAGATTCGACAAAATCATATTCAAAAGATTAATCTTCCCTCCAACAACCTCAGGAATGCCTGTTTTTCCATGCGTTTAACCATCCTAACCTTTATGATCCTGTTTTTGAGCGTTGCTCCTGCGCGCGCCCAGTTTCAGGTTCAGCCCGCTACGGACAATCTTTCGGCTGTTTCCGTTGAGAGCGAATCCCCGGCTTTGCCCGAGCTTCCGACAGGCCCCGATCCTTATACGGTCACGAACGTCGATGCCGACGTAACGGCGGATACGGCGGCGCATGCCCGCGATCAGGCCATCGTAAAAGCGCAGCGCACGGCGTACGAACAACTTTGCGCCCGCTTCAAGGCTCCGAATAATTCCACGGAGCTTAGCGACGACGACGTTGCGGCTCTTGTGCAAAGCTTCGAGGTTCAGCGCGAGCGCGTGTCGGCCGTGCGGTACATCGGCGTTTTTACGGTGCATTTTAATCCTTCCGCCATTCAACGAACGGTTTCAGCGCCGTCTCTGCCCGAACCCAAAGAAATGGTAGAGCCACAAACGCCCGTATCGCATATTGCGGTATCCGTCCAAGCGGAATCCCTTATGGTCTGGACGCAACTTAAAAGAAGACTAGTCGCCGTTCCGCAGGTGACAAAAATCGATATGCTTAGCTTCGGGCGCGGCCTCATTCAGGTCGACGTGTCGTATGCCGGATTGCTCGAGGACCTTAAGCATGCGGCGATGGAACGCGGCCTTGTGCTTCGCCAAAACGACAAAGGGCTTTTCGATCTTTACGACAGCAGCGTGGTGTCCCGGTGAGAATCGGCGCCGGTAGAAATCCGCCGAAGCGCGTGGCATGGCGCGCGGCAAAAACATACGCGGGAAACCTGATGATCGGCGCAACGGAAAAAGGCGACATTTGCCGCACGGCCTTTTTATGCGGGACTAAGCCCGCCGATGTCTTGAAACGATGGCAAAAAAGCTGGCCTAAGACGGATTTTTATAAAGACAAAAAACGCAGCGTTGCCGCTTGTCCCGCCGTCTTTCTCGTCGGCACGGCCTTTCAATGCGCGGTATGGAGAGCGCTTGCGGCAATACCCTTCGGGCAGACGCGAACCTACGGCGATATCGCGCGCCGCATCGGCAAAAAAGGAGCAAGCCGCGCTGTCGGCCGCGCCTGCGGCGCGAACCCCGTGCCGTTTTTCATCCCCTGCCACAGGGTCGTCGCGGCAAACGGGCCCGGGGGCTTCTCGTGCGGGCTGAAAATCAAGACTATGTTGTTAAAAAAAGAGAAGCATTCTCTCTAACGCAAAGCCGGTTTTTGGATTAGGATAGGGCGCATGTCGAAAACGAAAAAACCGGGCGGACGTAACGCCCTTGTCTCGCGCCGTCGCGAAGCCGTCCGCGTAAAGGCCAAAAATACACGCAGCGAATCCTCGCGCCAATGGCTTCAGCGCCACCTGAACGATCCTTACGTTGCGGCGGCTAAATCGGAAGGCTACCGCTCGCGCGCAGCGTTCAAGCTGTTGCAGCTCGACGAGAAATTCGGCCTTCTTAAACCCGGGCTTCGCGTCATCGATCTGGGCGCTGCGCCCGGAGGATGGTCGCAGGTCGTCGTCAGAAAAACCGGGAAGAAAAAAGGCGCGCTCGTTGCGCTCGATATTTTGCCGATGGACTCTATCGAAGGGGTCAAGATCGTTCAGCTGGATTTTGTAGACGACGCAGCGCCCGGTAAGCTGAAAGAGCTTCTGGGCGGCCCGGCCGATCTGGTGCTGAGCGATATGGCTCCCAACACGACGGGACACGCGGGCACGGATCATATACGGATTATGGCGCTGGCCGAGATGGCGGCGCATTTTGCGCTCGACATTCTTGCGCCGGGAGGCGCATTCGTGTGCAAGTTCTTCCAGGGCGGGGCCGAGCGCGACATCTTGAATCTTCTGAAGGGCCGTTTTGAAAAAACGCGCCACGCCAAGCCTGCGGCCAGCCGGTCCGAGTCTTCGGAAACGTATTTTGTCGCTCAAGGATTTAAAAAGTGAAGCGCAGCCTGACAGCGTTTTTTCTCGCTCTTGTTTTGTTTTTCGCGCCGTTTGGACTGCGCGCGCAGGGAGCGGATGGCGGAGATCGCCTATCTTTCGTGCGCGACGCCGAAATCGAAAACTATCTCCGCAGCCTGTCCGATCCGATCTACCGCGCCGCCGACATCGACCCCTCGAGCGTGACGATCGCCATCGTTCAAAGCAATGTCGTTAACGCATTCGTCGCCGAGGGGATGAACGAGTTTTTCTTTACGGGTTTGTTGCAATTGACGGACAGCCCCGAGCAATTGGCGGGCGTCATTGCCCACGAGACGGGGCACATCGCGGGCGGGCACCTTATTCGCGGAAAGCAGGAGATGCGCAACGCTTCGGCCGAAGCGATTTTGGGAATGCTTTTGGCCGTCGCGGCGGGCGCGGTAAGCGGCAGCGCCGATCTTATGGCGGGCGGAATTGCAGGCGGTCTTCATGTGGCCGAGCGCAGTTATCTGAGATTTTCGCGCGCGCAGGAGTCTTCGGCCGACGCGGCGGCGCTGAGGTTTCTTGACCGCGCGGGGATTTCGTCGCGAGGGATGGATGAGTTCTTCCATAAACTCGAGGGGCAGGAGCTTTTACCCGCCGAACGGCAGGACGAATATGTGCGCACACATCCCTTGACGCAGGACCGCATCGACGCCGTTAAAAATCATTGCGAATCGTCGCCGTTTAAAGACGCGAAGCTTGACCCGAAATTTTATACGATGCATGAGCGCATGAAGGCCAAGCTCATAGGTTTTTTGCAGCCCGAAACGGCATTGCTGCGCTATGCCGACGGCGACCCGCGCATTGCGGCGCGTTACGCGCGGGCCATCGCGCTTTATCGCACGGCGCAGCCCGACCGCGCGCTTTCTCTGATCGACGGCCTTATCAAGCAAGAGCCGGATAATCCGTTTTTCTACGAACTTAAAGCCCAAGTGCAGTTCGAAAACAGCCGTATCGAAGGCGCAGTCTCCAACTATAAAAAATCCGTCGATCTTTTGCCGTCATCGCCGCTGTTGCGCCAAGCCTATGGCCATGCATTGCTCGAAGCTAAGGATCGGGCAAAAGAAAACGCGCGCCTCGACCTTGCTATACGCGAGTTGCAGGAATCGAACCGGCTCGAAAGCCGCGTGCCGTTGACATGGCGCTTTTTGGCCGGAGCGTGGGGCCGCAAGGCCGAGTTGACGAAAGAGGCGTCCTATAAAGCGATGGCAACGTATGCGCTGGCCGAGGAAGCGGCGGCTCAAGGAAACGATAAAACGGCAAGCCGCCTTGCGGCCCGCGCCATGAAGAATCTACCGAAAGGCTCGGCCTATTGGCTGCGCGCGCAGGACATCAAGCTTTCGGCGGAGCAGGACGACGAAGACGGCGGCGAAAAAGATAAAAAAGAGCGTTAAAACAACACGAAAACCCTCTACACAAACGAAACAGCGTATGATACTAAAGCGCCTCTCTTGTTGGGGG
>CAYUPD010000065.1:0-7410 GCA_964446645.1 uncultured Rhodospirillaceae bacterium | reverse complement strand
CGCACCGCTCATAACGGTGTTGTCGCAGGTTCGAATCCTGCCGGGCCCACCATTTTTCGCGATCCGAAGGTCGATCATAACGAAGTGGACGTCAAATGATCTTCGATTTTGGTTGCCGCGATGTCCTCGTCTTTTCCGATTATATCGTATCCACGCTTCCAGGCGCTTTGGCGGCTTTGGCCGTCGTTGCCGGGCTTGGCATGATCGGTGGCCTGTTTTCGCGCAGCCGAGCGTTTTGCGCCGAAAATATCTTTGCCGGATGGGGTGTCGCGGCCGGCGTTATGACGCTTGCCTCAATTTTGTTCGATCGGCCGCTCCTTTATTCGGCTTATAGCATTTTTTCTCTTATGTTAGTGGGGCTGATCGTCGCTGCGAAAAAGCGTACATATGTTGCTCCTTATTGGTTCCTTGCCGTTATTCCGGGCCTGTTTGTTCTTGCGGCGATTAATGCAATAGGCCTCGGCGGTTACGCCTATGACGACTTTTCGCATTGGGTTCCTAATGCGCTTTATGTTTTCGTGAACAACGATATTCCTTCTGCGGCGCACCCGTCGCTTCATTCTATCTTCCCCGGATATCCGTATGCCTTGCCGTTCCTGACATACCTCGAGTCTTTATTGGTAGGCGGCTTTCTGGTTCAGGGCGGGGCGATGGCAAATTTTCTGCTCCTTTTCGCTTTTGCGGCCATGCTTGTCGAAGAGACCGGGAGAAAAAACGAATCCATCGTTCGCGAAAAATGCCTTGTCGCTTTCGGCAAAGTCTCTTTTGCCCTTCTTTTAGCGGTTTTTCTTAATTCAAGCCTTGCGACTTTTGGAATTACCAATCAGGGCGATGTGGGGACGATGGTTTTATGCGGTGCGCTTGGAATTATGCTGTGGCGCATGGCGGAAGCTTTGCAGCTGAACGATGACACGCGTGTCCGGAATCTGTACGTGCTTTTGGCCTTGTCTTCCATTGCATTCGTCTTGATAAAAGAATCCAATATCGTTCTTCTCTTACTTTTAGTTTTCTCGTTTTTTGTCGTTGCGGCGAGGAACGGGACGTTGAGGCGCATTGATGCGCAGATGCTGCTGGTTTTTTTGCCCGCTCTTGCGTTGAGCGTCTTATGGCAGCTTTATGCCAGAGTCGAGATTGTGAACGGGAATGTTGGCATCCTGCCGTTTCATGCTTGGCGGTTTGATTTGTTTGTGCCGCTTCTTGAAGGCGTTTGGGCTGAAATCCAATGGAAGAGCGCGTTCTTTATCTTGTTTATTGGCACGCTCGGATGCGGAATTTCCGCCCTGTTTTGTTCGCGAGGAAAATGGCGCGACTTTGCCGTTTTGGCGTTGATCGTACAAACAGGGTATTTGGTTTTTCTGGTTCTAGCTTTCCTCGGCTCAGATTTTTCCGAGTATACGGTGCGAACGGCGGCTTCTTTCCATCGTTATATGCTTCACGCCGTTTTTCTGGCCCTCCCGCTTTTTTGGTTTATGGCGGCGGAGCTTTGGCCTTCCTTCGGAAAACAAATTCAGAGCCGTCTTTTCCCGCCGTCAAATTTTCTTCGTCTTGGAGGAACGCTTGTTCTTGTTTTTGCCGTTCCGTTCCTGATCGCGACTACGGATTGGGTTACTGCCAGACCCGGAGATCAAATGTGCCTTGTTAGAAAATTGGCTCGCCAAACTGCGGCCGCTTTGCCCGATCAAGCTAAACTGGGCGCAATTTTTCCTCCAAACGACGGACTTACGGCGTTTATCGTAAATCTTGGACTCGCTCTCGAAGAGGCTCAAACCGGACGCTCCATGAGCATGATTTGGCATAGTGACAGTTTCCATTCATATCTGCCGCCGACGGTATCCGATGTCGAAAAACAACTTAAAGGGCACCCGGAAACAAACGCCCTCATTTATTCGCCGGACGCCAAGGATATGATGAAAAAGCTGGGCTTTAAAAACGCCTACGGTTCGGGCTTCTTGCTTCGCGAGGACGGCGAGTGGATAAGCAGACTCATATACTTGCCCAAACGCTTCTAGGCGGGACTTAGCTTCATCCGCCGCTATAGCTTTGAATGAGGCTTCCGCAGACGAGGTACCAACCGTCCACAAGCACAAAGAAGACAATTTTAAACGGAAGCGAGATAAGCGACGGTGGGAGCATCATCATGCCCATCGACATCAAGACGGAAGCGACGACCATATCGATGATTAAAAACGGGAGAAACAGCAAAAACCCGATTTCAAAAGCGCGACGCAGTTCCGATATCATAAAAGCCGGGATAAGCGCTCTGAGAGAAACATCGGACTTTGCTTCCGTTTTGGTTGCTTGGGTTTTGTCTTTTTGAGGCTTGGTTGCGGCATCCTTTTGAGCCGCCGCAGTTTTGTCCGCCGCGTTGGCGCGCCCTACCTCCATGAATAAATCAAGATCTTTAGTGCGCGTGTTCTTGAGCATGAACTCTTGAAACGGCTCCATCGTGCGATCGAAAGAAGTCTCTTCGTCAATTTGATTGTTCATAAGCGGCTGTATCCCGTTTTCCCAAGCGCGGTCGAACGTCGGTTGCATGATGAACATCGTCAGGAAAAGAGCCAAGCTGATGAGAACGATGTTGGGAGGCGTCGTTTGAGTGCCGAGCGCCGTGCGCAGAAAGGCCAGAACGACGATAACACGCGTATAGCTTGTCACCATGACGAGGATAGACGGCGCCAGCGACAATACGGTTATAAGAATAACGGTTTGAATGATGCGTGAAGTCGCCGTTGGCCCTTGGCCCATGTCGAAATGAATGGATTGAGCCAGCGCATCGGCGGGAAGAAAGAAGACGGCAAACGCGCCAAGAACGCCCGCGGCGGCAATGCGAAGGATTTTTTGCGAACTTAACATGAAACGTTTTTGTCTTTGGCCGGAGGGAGATTCGTTTCGACGACTATATCGTTTTGATGGCCCAAGAGAAGCAAATGTTCGCGTTCGTCGCAACGGACGATAACGCAGCGGCGTCTCGTGTCTAAAATAAGGCTTTCGACGACTTTCAGGCGCTTGGGGCGCAGACTTTTGGGGCCAAGCGTTACGCCATGGGAACTTAGGTATTTAAGCGCCCCCCCCAGACCGGCCATCAGAGCCAGAACGGCGCAAAAAGTGATAATGACGCGAATCCAAGAAATATCTCCGGCCTCGGTCATTTTTTAGGCTCTCCCGCTTTTGGCTTTTTGAAAGGACGTCATCTCGTTTTCACAGATACTCAGTTTAGATAAGAGCTCGTCGAGCATTTTTAGACACTTCTTTTGAACGCTTAAGGGGGCTTTTTCCACGTTAGAGCATAGGTGGGCGACCCTATCGTCAAGATCGGCAATGTCGGGCATGTGCCCCTCTTGAAGAATCTCATGTACGGCTTGAAGATAGGCATTGATCGCCTTGAATTGTTGCATAAGGTCGTTTGTTTTTGACGTGGCGGGCATCAGACGTGTCCTTTAAGACTTGGATCGGTCGGGGCCAGATGAGCATTCGCCTCGTATACCTTGGCTAGAATTTCGGCAACAGCGACAATGGCTTCGCTGGGTATGGGGGTGTCCAGATCAAGCATAGCGAGCAATTCGGCTAAATCCGAATCTTCGCGAACTTTAATGCCCCTCTCAAAAGCTAACTCGAGAATTTGTTCTGCTAGTTTTCCATAGCCGGATGCGATAACCTTGGGGAGAGAATCAGGGGCTCCTTCCGGGCGCTCTCCAAGACTTCCCTTGATGGCGACCGCAACCGCGCGTCGTCCAGACGGAAAGATGGGAGAAGCGTTCGAATGGATTTCTTGGTCGTCTTCCATCCGGTGACTCTACCTTAACTCTTCATAAAGGGCAATTAACCTTTTGTTAACCCGCTGCGGCTGAGGATATTTTGCCATAGCAATGGCCAGTTCTCTGGCGAAGGACGCGTTATGGGATCGAGCATTTCTGGACTTTTCGATCTGTTGGTTGAGAAAATGTCTTATCTCAGCCAGAGGCAGGCCGTGATTGCCGAAAACGTCGCGAACGTCGACACGCCCGGCTATAAACAGCTTGAGCTTAAGCCTTTCAGCTTCAGCACGGCCCTGAAACAGGCGTCGTCCGGGATGGTTACGACGAATTCGCGCCATATTCTTCCGGCCTCGATGGCGGGAACCAATGCCCAGACGGTAAAATCGAAGGATACGGATGTATCTCCGTCGGGAAATACGGTCGACATCGAGCAACAGATGGCGGAAGTCTCCAAAACGTCGATCGATTATCAGACCATGACCGGAATCTACCGCAAGATGACGGGACTCTTTAAAATTGCCATTAAGGGCAGCAGCGGAACGGCGTAAGGGCGTGTGAATGGTTAACGAAGCAACCGATATTTTCGCAATCTCGGGTTCGGCGCTAAAAGCGCAAAACCAGCGGATGAAGGTTATTGCCGAAAACGTCGCCAATGCTAACACGACGGCTTCGGCTCCGGGGCAAAAACCTTATCAACGTCAGGTCATTACGTTTAAGAAGGAATTCGATAAGGCGCTCGGAGCTTATAAGGTGAAAGTCGACGGCGTGCGAACCGATAATTCGGATTTTGTTAAAAAGTACGATCCCTCGCATCCGGCGGCGGATGCCCAAGGCTACGTTCTTCAGCCAAACGTTAATCCGCTGATTGAGACGATGGATATGAGCGCCGCGAGCCGTTCTTATCAGGCTAATTTGGATGTCATTGCCGCGTCGCGCACGATGATTTTGAAAACGATCAGCATGTTGCAATAAGGAGAGATGCCATGGTTATGAACCCCATTGATGCCGTGTCGGCTTACAAAAAAAGCGGAGGGCTTTTCGATGTTTCCGGCGATGCTCCGGCCGCCGCTGCAGGTGGCGGAGACTTCGGAAAGATTGTCAAAGATTTTTTGGGAAATGCCGTTGATTCATTGCATGAGGGCGAAAAAGCGGCCACGGCGGCTGTATCCGGAAAAGCCGACCTTGCAAGCGTCGTGACGGCGATGGATAACGCCGAAATCGTCTTGACCGAGATTACGGCGATCCGCGACAAAGTTATCAACGCTTATCAGACGATCACAAGCGGCGCTATTTAGTTAAATCGACGTGTTTACGCCGACCCCGCGGATATTGGATGTCGAGGCTGTGGCGAGCGCTGTATAGGTTGTGTTTTCTTGCGGCTGAGGGGCCGGGGCGGGTTGCGGCGTGACCTGCTGGGTGGCGGCTGAGGATGCGCTGTTTGCCTGCGTAGGTATGGATGCGCTGACTGTGGCTGCGCCAATTGGACTGATGTCTGTCATGGTCGTCTCCCTTGCAATGCAAAAATAACCGGCACTGCTTCTGAAAAAACTTCCTCAAAAATCCGATTCTGTGAAATCAGGCTAATACATGAAGAGCGCCTGACAAGCCAAATCTTAACCGTTTGATATTAAATGGATTTTTTGTTTGAATAGATCTTCCTCCAACTTTGGCATGGCTGTTGCATCTGCACGGGGGAAGAGGAGGCCCTGATTTGAGTTCACAGGATATCACCGCCGTTTCAATCCATTCGATTGCAGAAGCATCGAAAGACGAAGGTATTCCCGAAAGAATATTTCGCGCAATTCGCAATGCTGCGGCAAAAACGGGGGTCGATTTTTCTTATCTTATGCAAAAAGCGGCGCAGGAAAGCAGCTTCGATCCTTCCGCCAAAGCATCGACAAGCAGCGCAACGGGACTGTTTCAATTTACCAACCAGACATGGCTGTCGATGGTCAAGAACTACGGCGAAGAGTATGGCCTTGGCGGATATGCCGCGCAGATCAAGCAAACGTCGAACGGGTATTACGTCGTCGAGAATGACGCGGTGCGCAACGCGATTTTGAATTTGCGCAACGATCCCCAGATTTCGGCTGAGATGGCGGGTGAATTGGATAAAGAAAACGCTGCCGCACTAGAACAGAAAGTCGGAGGCAAAATAGGCAATACGGAACTGTATCTTGCGCATTTTCTCGGCGCGGGCGGGGCGGGCCAGTTCATTGAAAAGATGCGCCGGAATCCGAACGCTGCCGCCGCCGATATTCTGCCCGTTGCCGCAGCGGCCAATCAGGCCGTCTTTTATGAGAAAACCGGCGAGGCCAAATCGTTGCAGCAGATATACCGTCATTTTGCCGGGAAATTCGATCGTCAGACGGACATTCCGTCTGTGAGGGCAGAGGCATCGACGTCCCGGATAAGTGCGAGCGCGCAAAAGCCGGTCTCATCAGGCGCATCGGGCTTTTTGCACAAAGTTTCGGCGGTTGCATTGAGCGCGGCGGACAATAAAACCACGCCTTCTCCAACAATAAATAACGAAACTTACGCGTCTGGCCTGACAATGTCGTCGGCGCTTTTTAATACGATGATTTGTGAACAAATTCAGGGAACCGGGCTTCACGTCCTGTCGCCTCTTTCGGCTTATGCCGAACGGACGGATGAAAAGAAAAAAGACACGGGCTTCGTTTTATCGGCGGCGGCCTGATTTTTTGTTGTTTTCCTTCGCAAGAAATGATTTTCTCGAGACGGTAGAAATTTTAGCCGAGGAATTTATATGCGCTTTGCAACATGGAACGTAAATTCTGTTCGCGCGCGCATGCCCAACGTTCTTGCGTGGTTGCATCGGAATAAGCCCGATGTTCTCCTGATGCAGGAGATTAAATGCGAGACGGAGGCGTTCCCTTCCATGGAATTTAAAGCTGCCGGGTATAACGTTTATGCTTTCGGGCAAAAATCTTATAACGGCGTTGCTTTGGCGAGCCTGCACAACATTGAAGACGTGCGGGAAAATCTGCCGGATGAGAAAGAGCCGCAGGCGCGTTATCTGGAGGCTATGATCGAAGGCGTGCGCGTGGCGAGCCTTTATGTTCCGAACGGCAATCCTTTGGGCACCGATAAATATACCTATAAACTCAACTGGCTGGCACGGTTAAAACGTCGCGCCGATGAGTTGATAAGGAAAGAGAAGCTCGTGTTTTTCGGCGGAGACTTTAATGTTATTCCCGACGCAAGAGACGTTTACGATCCGAAGGGCTGGGAAGGTGATGCCCTGTATCGTCTTGAGACGCGCGCGGCTTTCCGTGAAATATTGAATTTAGGATACGTCGAGGCTTTTCGCGCGCTGCATCCGGATCGGCGGGCGTATAGCTTCTGGGATTATCAGGGCGGGGCATGGCAGCAAGACAAGGGGCTTCGGATCGATCATTTCTTGTTGTCTCCGGAAGCCGCAGATCGGATGAAAGACTGTTTCATCGATAAGGACGAGCGCGGCAACGATAAAGCGTCCGACCACGCTCCGGTTATCGTCGATTTTCGTTAGAAAGACGTTTGCCTATGGCGTTTCAGCCTTAAGGGGCAGGGTGATGACAATGCTCGTTCCTTCTCCGTCTTCATTAGGATGGGCGCTGATCTGGCCGTTGTGGGCCTCTATAAATCCGCGGCA
>CAYUPD010000064.1:6472-7558 GCA_964446645.1 uncultured Rhodospirillaceae bacterium | reverse complement strand
CGGGCAAAGACAAAAGCGTAGCCAAAACGGCCCAAGCAATCAAAAGACGAGAACGCATCATATAACCTCCGATTAGGGGCCGCAGTAGGGCGTTCCGTTGGTGATGCCTGCGACGGCTTTTCCAGATGGACATGTGATATCCGAAACAGGTGGGTTGATACAGGTTGGCGTTCCATCGGCGGCAATGCCTGCGAGAATCTGGTTCCCGCTGCATCCGACAGACGTTGGGGCGGCGGTGCTGGCCGTCAGCACGTTGATCGACATCGTCTTCCATATCAGCGGTTTCGTCGCGCAGACCGGAGCCGGCCCGGCGCATTTGACACAGGCAATGAGGTTTTGCTTTTTCTCGTCGAGGATTGTTCGTCCCAGCGACGAACAGGCTTCGTCAGGCAAATTCGCGGCGCTTGCTACCGATAAAACGACCGTCCAAGCGCATAACAAAACAAGAAGTAACGACCTCATATCGATGCCTCCGTTATCCATTTATTTACCGCATTCATACCTATCGGACCAATTGCTGTGATATTCGGCAGCATGCCACCACATATCGACTTTTGTCGAACACATCCATTTGCCGCTTTGACAGGCCGCGTTTCCGTAGACCACCGTGCTATATACCCTGTGGCGGTCGGCGGATGTCGCATCCCATGAAGCCGCTGTCGTGTTAGGACCTCCAGAGAAGAATTTGCAGGGAGTGTAATGTCCTGTCGATGTTTCATAGCAGCTTGCCGGAGGCGTCCAGAGCGTTGCCCCTTCCGTGCAGGGAATGTAGGTCACCGTGCATTGTGGCGTTCCGCCTGAAAAGGACGTGATGGATGAATCGCCGGCGCAAGAGATGTCCGCAAGGGAAGCTGTGCATTGAGCGGCGCCGTTCGATACGCCGGATAGGAATTTGCCAGAGGGGCAGATTATATTTTTGCTCGTAAGGGACTTCCATTTTCCCGTCGAGCAATTGGGCGACGCTGTGGGGCACAGGCACGAAACGATGTTGAGATGGTCGGTGTCGAGCCGGGTTTCCCCAGGCGTCGCACAAGCGCTGCCGAGCAGGGGGGCGGGGGCTGCGTGTGCTTCTGGAGGGGAAACGAG
>CAYUPD010000064.1:0-6462 GCA_964446645.1 uncultured Rhodospirillaceae bacterium | reverse complement strand
CGAACGTCAGAAAACGCAAGGTGAGTTTCCTTAGAAAAAGCAGATTACGTAATCTTAAACATCATATAACGAATCGCAAGAGGCCCTTAGTTCTTGGTTGATCGGCATTTGTGTTAATGGCCGGTTTCTAAGCAGATACCTTGAAAACACGTCTTTCTGCGCGTAGTTTGAGGGCTATTCGTTCAACGGGGTTTTGTGTCTTTTCCGGCGCTTACGATAATCCGTTCTTTGCTAAAGGTGAAATAACGATGCCTTCGTCCTACTTCTTCTGCGGCATCGGCGGCAGCGGCATGTTGCCTTTGGCGCTGATGGCGCAACAAACGGGCGCTAAAGTTGCGGGTTCCGACCGTTCTCTGGATCAAGGGCGGACAACCGACAAATTTGATTTTCTGCGACAACGGAATATTGCTTTGTTTCCCCAAGACGGTAGCGGCGTGACAGACGCAGCCGCCATTTTTGTCACATCCGCCGCAGTTGAAGACACGGTACCCGATGTTCGCGCCGCTCGTTCTTTGGGCCTAAAAACGATGACGCGTGCGGAGTTGCTGTCGCAGTTTTTTAATGCGTCCCCTCAATCAATTGGCGTCGCCGGAACAAGCGGTAAATCGACGACCACGGGCATGATCGGTTGGATTTTATGCCGGACGGGCAAAACCCCCACCGTTGTGAACGGGGCGGTGATGAAAAACTTCGTTACGGCCGACATGCCTTTTGCCAGCGCTGTCATCGGTGCGGACGGGCTTTTCGTCGCCGAGGTTGATGAAAGCGACGGTTCTATCGCCCGTTACGTGCCGCATGTGGCGGTGTTGAACAACGTTGCGCTCGACCACAAGTCGATGGATGAGTTGCGCGTTCTTTTCGGCAATTTTATCCGGAAGGCGAAAATCGCCGTTCTGAACTTCGACAATGCCGAGGTGAAAAATCTTGCCGATGTGCTGCCTCCGGAAAAGCGATTGAGCTATTCTCTAACGGACTCCGGAGCCGACTTTGTTGCATCGGATCTGCGGCCTGCGCCGGACGGAATTTCGTTTGCGCTACGGACTGCGGGAAAAACATATCCCGTGCGGCTTGGCGTTCCAGGCCGTCATAATGTGGCGAACGCTCTCGCGGCCTTGGCGGCGGCAAGAGCCGTGGGCGTCGACGTTTCTCGCGCTATAGCGGCGTTGGAAAAATTTACGGGCATTAAGCGGCGGCTGGACGTTGTCGGCACGAAAAACAACGTTACGATCATCGACGATTTTGCCCACAATCCGGATAAAATCGCAGCGACGCTTTCAACGCTGCATGATTTCTCCGGGCGCTTGTTGGTATTCTTTCAACCGCATGGATTTGGGCCCTTACGCCTGATGAGGACGGAATATATCGACACATTTGCCCGTTGTTTGAAAGAAACCGACCTTCTGGTCATGACCGATCCAATTTACTTCGGAGGCACGACCGACCGCAGCGTTAGCAGTTCCGAAGTTATTGCGGAGATTAAGGGAAAAGGACGCGAGGCCGTCTATATCCCCGACAGGGCCGCGTGCGGCGACTATCTCCTGTCACAAGCCCGCTCCGGCGACCGGATCGTAATTATGGGCGCTCGCGACGACACGCTTTCGGTCTTTGCCGCAGATTTGTTAAAGCGCTTATAGGATAGGTAGTGTTGATGTTAACCGCGTATTTCGACGCTCGCCCCTTCGGGCATTAAATCGAAGAGCTCGGTAATTTCTTTATTGCTCATTCGTATGCAACCATGCGAAGCGGGCGTGCCGAGCAAATCCTCGCGATTTGTGCCGTGGATATAAATAAAGCGATCCTTTGTATTGGCATTGCAACTTTCGCAACCCTCGAGCCAGAGGATTCGCGACAGTATAAGGTCGTCCTTACTATCATGAAGTGGGTTGCTTTTGTCTTTTGACCACACCTCCCCGGTAGGTTGACGGTTTTCAAAGACAGTTCCCGGCAAAGCATTTGCGCCGAATTTTTCGGATACCCTAAGAAGTCCGACAGGAGTTTTATTCGAGCCGTTTTCGCATCCCAATCCATTTGCCGCCGTCGAGACGGCATAAGTCTTCAAGAGCTGCCCATCCATGAATAGTTCTGCTCTTTGCTTTTTTGCGTATACGATGAGTTTTGCGTTCGTTTCGCTCATGTCAGGCTTTTCCGCCTCATGTAAGGGGGCCTATCCCCCTGTTGGTCGGAGAGAGAGGATTCGAACCTCCGGCCCCTGCCTCCCGAAGGCAGTGCTCTACCAGGCTGAGCTACTCTCCGAACCGTCGCATACATAGAATGCGGATGCGCGGTTATAGCCATACGGATGCGACGATGCAACTGCCTTCCCATTAAGGAAGAAATGTTTTATAACAAAAAGTTCAAGGGTTTTTCTCGATTCGTTCCTCTGTTGTATCCTAATGAAGATAGCCATTCCTAAAGAACGCCGCTCCTACGAACGCCGCGTGGCGATTGTGCCGGATACGGTTAAGAAATATAAATCCCTCGGTTATGAGGTCGCCGTTGAAACGGGGGCCGGGA
This sequence comes from uncultured Rhodospirillaceae bacterium, assembly GCA_964446645.1. GTDB lineage: Bacteria > Pseudomonadota > Alphaproteobacteria > UBA9219 > UBA9219 > CAIXLI01. Next base: position 3,948 of record CAYUPD010000064.1, on the reverse strand, counting down.
TCGAGGCCTCTTTCCCGGATGAGTTGTATATGGCCTCCGGCGCGGCGATCATCGCGGATACCGCCGTCCTTTTGCGCGACGCCGATATCGTGCTGAAAGTTCAGCGGCCGATGAGCGAGGGCGAAGGGCGCAATGAAATCGGGCTTATTAAGCCCGGGGCCGTTCTTATCGGCATGCTTAATCCGTATGGCGCTCGCGCTGATCTCGAGATGTATGCCCGGAATAACGTTACCGCGCTTTCCATGGAGCTTATGCCGCGTATTACGCGCGCTCAGGCCATGGACGTTTTGTCGAGCCAATCCAATCTTGCAGGATATAAGGCCGTTCTCGATGCGGCAGAGCATTTTGGGCGCGCTTTTCCGATGATGATGACGGCGGCGGGAACCGTTCCTCCGGCGCGGGTCATGGTTATGGGGGCTGGCGTTGCCGGATTGCAAGCCATTGCGACGGCTCGTCGTCTTGGGGCCGTCGTTTCGGCTACCGATGTCCGTCCGGTCGCTCGCGAACAGGTCGAAAGTCTCGGCGCCGCCTTCGTTATGGTCGAAAGCGAGGAGGCCAAGCGGGCCGAAACGTCGGGCGGCTATGCCAAAGAAATGAGCGACGATTACAAGCGCCGCCAAGCTGACCTCATTAAAGAAACCATTAAAAAACAAGACATTGTCATCTGTACGGCTCTTATCCCGGGACGTGCGGCTCCTAATCTGATTACCGAAGACATGCTCAAAACAATGAAGCCGGGCAGCGTTATCGTCGATCTCGCTGTCGAACAGGGCGGCAATTGCGCGTTAAGCGAGGCCGGTAAGGTTGTTGAGGCCTATGGGGTCAAAATCGTCGGCCATCGCAATGCGCCGAGTCGCATACCCGTCGATGCCTCGTCTCTTTATGCGCGCAATCTTTTTAACTTTGTTTCGTTGTTTTCCGTCAAGGGCGAGGGTAGATTTGCGCTTAATTGGGACGACGAAATCGTTCGCGCCATCGCGCTGACGCATCAAGGAGCCATCGTTCATCCGCAGTTTTCGAAAGTTGCTTAACTTTTTCAAAGGAGAAACCCATGCCCATGGAACTGACGACTAAAGTTGAAATTGCCTTGTGGTGGATTACCAGCATCGCGGTATCGGTTTTATGCTGCTCGGTCTTATTCGTTCTGTTCGCCAGCCACCTCGTCGATGTGAGAGAAATGGTTCAGGATGCGAGCGTGCGCATCGATCTTATCAGCGCGCGCGAAGACAGAATCCTTGCCGAGCTGGAATTGATCCGTAAACATGCGACTTTCCCTATGGGCCAGCCGACGGGGGTTTTCCAGCTTCCGCCTAACGTTGCAACGGAAGCCCCGATCGCTTTGCCTGTCGGCGGAGCCGATCCTGTTAAGCTCCAAGAGGCCCCTTCAATCGAGATGCCGGTCATAGAGGCTCCGAAGGCGGTTGAGCCGACCCCTCCCGTAAAGAAATAAGGATCGGGGATGACGCTCAACGACATTATATCGGGCTTGAACAATATCGCGGCCGATCAGCAGAAGCTTGCCGATCTGGCCGCGCAGTTGACGCGGCAAGCTCAGGAAATTGCGGCGCAAGGGGTGGAGCCTGCCGGGCATGGGTTCTTTATCACCGGGCTCACCGTGTTTATCCTTGCTTGCTTTGTCGGATATTATGTCGTCTGGCGCGTGACTCCGGCGCTTCATTCGCCTCTCATGGCCGTGACCAACGCGGTGTCGTCGGTGATCGTCGTCGGCGCTCTATTGGCCTCGGCTCCGGCCGATATGACGCCTTCAAAGATTTTGGGGCTTATCGCGGTCGGCCTTGCGTCGATCAATATATTTGGCGGCTTCATCGTTACGGGACGCATGTTGGCCATGTATAAGAAGAAATCAACAGGCAGCGAAAAGAATAAGAAATGAGCGCGCTCCTATCCTTTGCTTACCTAATTTCGGGCGTCTGCTTTATTTTGGCCATACGCGGCCTTGCCTCGCCCGAAACCGCGCGCAGCGGAAACTTGTTTGGCGTTTTCGGCATGGCTCTTGCGGTCGGAACGACGTTGTTTTTGGTCGGAACGTCGTCTTTCGGATGGATCGCCTTGGCCGTTGCATGCGGCGGCGGAATCGGCGCTCTTGTGGCCCGCACGATTAAAATGACGGCTTTGCCGCAGCTTGTCGCGGCCTTTCACTCGCTGGTTGGCTTGGCGGCGGTTCTTGTGGCCTCGGCGGCGTTTTTGAATCCGGCTGCTTACAACATCGGCCAAGTCGGCAGCATCCATCTATCGAGCCTTGTCGAGATGGGGTTGGGCGTTGCCATTGGCGCCATCACGTTTACGGGTTCACTTGTCGCTTTTGCAAAGCTTCAAGGGCTTGTTTCGGGCAAACCGCTTGTTTTCAAGCTTCAGCATCAGTTTAATTTGGCGCTCGCCGTCCTTATTGTTCTTTCGGTTTTCGTTTTGATGCTGACGCAAGCTCCGTTCGCTTACTGGACGATCGTCACGGCGTCTCTGCTTTTGGGCTTTTTGCTTATTTTGCCGATTGGCGGCGCGGATATGCCCGTCGTCATTTCGATGCTGAACAGCTATTCGGGATGGGCCGCCGCCGCGACCGGCTTTACGCTCGAAAATCCCCTTTTGATTATTACGGGCGCTCTGGTCGGCGCATCGGGCGCTATTTTGAGCTATATCATGTGCAAGGGCATGAATCGCTCGATTGTCAGCGTTATTTTGGGAGGCTTCGGTTCGGACGGCGCGACGGCTACGGCAACACAGGCGGCCGACGATCGCCCGGTTAAAAGCGGCTCGGCCGACGATGCGGCGTTCATCCTCAAAAACGCCTCAAGCGTCATTATCGTTCCGGGATACGGCATGGCCGTTGCGCAGGCGCAGCATGCTTTGCGCGAAATGGCCGATTTGCTCAAGAAAGAGGGCGTTCAGGTTCGTTACGCCATCCACCCCGTTGCCGGACGCATGCCGGGGCACATGAATGTGCTTTTGGCCGAAGCCAACGTTCCTTACGACGAAGTTCTGGAACTTGAAGAAATTAACCGCGATTTCAGTCAAACGGACGTCGCGTTCGTCATCGGTGCCAATGACGTGACAAATCCGGCGGCGCATACCGATCCTCAATCGCCGATATACGGCATGCCGGTTCTGGATGTCGAAAAGGCAAAAACGGTTTTGTTCGTCAAGCGGTCGATGGCGACGGGCTATGCCGGGGTCGAGAACGAGCTTTTTTTCCGTCCCAACACGATGATGTTGTTCGGCGACGCCAAACACATGTGCGAGAATATTGTAAAGGCCTTGGAATCTTAACATAAGGCAAAGATTTTTTGGCCTTTTCGGCTCTTTTTATTGCAGGCGATGTTGAAGCATGAATCCTTCCGAACTGTTTTTCGACAATAACTTGATCGACCGCTTGCCCGACGTGCGCGGCACGCTTGCGTCGAACGGGGGGCTTGCCGATCAAACGTGGTTTAGGGTCGGAGGCCCGGCGGAAGTGTTGTTTCGCCCCGCCGACATCGAAGACCTTTCCTTTTTTCTCACTCACTGCCCGAAGGACGTTCCGGTAACCGTTCTGGGGGCGGCCTCGAATGTGCTGATCCGCGACGGGGGGATTCCCGGCGTCGTCGTGCGATTTAGCCCGAACTTCGCTTTCGTTAAAGCCGAAGCGAGCGTGATTCATGCCGGTGCCGCCGCCATCGATTTAAACGTCGCGCGCGCGGCCCAGAACCTCGGCATTGCAGGATTGGAGTTCCTGTATGGCATTCCCGGAACGATCGGCGGCGGGTTGCGCATGAACGCCGGAGCCTACGGGCGAGAATTTAAGGACGTCGTCTTTAAGGCCGAGGTTGTCGAGCGTGACGGAACGCGGCGCACGTTGATGGCGTCCGAAATCGGATTTTCGTACCGCGCGACGGCCGTTTCCGAGGATACGATTTTTGTCTCGGCCCATCTTCAGGGCGAGGAGGGAGATCC
>CAYUPD010000063.1:0-7575 GCA_964446645.1 uncultured Rhodospirillaceae bacterium | reverse complement strand
GGCGGGAAGGTTTAGGGCAAAGGGCGGCGGCGTGTCAACCGCGAATTGCTTGCGGAGGCCTGATTTTACTGTCCGAACAAGCCATTAAGCAACGAAGAGCCGATATCCTGAACGCTTTCGAGGCTTTGGGCGGCCCTATCGACGACATTGGCGGGCAAAACGGCGGGGGTTGTGGATTTTTTCTGGGGATGGTCGAGCGTATAGACGCAGGCATTTTGGCCCGCGGGAGGAGTCTGAATATCGGGGACGTTGCTCGAGATGACGTTAATATTGCCCTCGGCCAGGGAGCCGACGACGTTTTTGACGACATCGGTGGCTTTGACGGAATAGTCGGGTTTTTTGAGCGTGCCCTTAACTTTGAGCGAAGGAATAAGGCCGCCGATATCGAGGCCCTTGGATTTGGTGAGCAAAAGGATGTTGATGTTTTCGGTGCCGAGATTGACGCTGCCGCTGCCTAAAATTGTCGTGACGGCCGAGTCGATGAGGATGCCGTTGTCGTTCAAAACGCCGCCCTTGGCGATAAAGCGGGCGGCGAGGCAGTTCATGGCGCTGTCATGGCCGCCGAGGCCGAAGACCGAGCCGAGAAGCGACGAGACGTCGGCGAGCGTGCCGGTAAAGATTTCGCCTTTTTCTGCGGTGACGACGATGACGCCGGTAAAGCTTGCGGCGATGGCATGAGGCGTATCGCCGTTTCCGGCGAGGCGAACGTCCGCGCTGGCCCTGCCCTTCATGAAGGGGAGCATACCGGCGATTTTCTGCAACTCGCCGAGATCGACGTTTTTTGCCGCGAGGCCGAGGTCGGCGCGGGCGGGGGATTTGGAGGCGTCGAGGGCGACGCGAACGTCGACAGGCGTAGAGCCGATGGAGGCTTTAAGAGGATCGAGAACGAGTCTGCCGCCGGACAAGAGAAGCCGGGCCTTGATTTTGTTCAACGAGCCTTTGTTGATGGAATATTTTCCGATAGAAGCGGACAAATCGGCGTCGAGGGCGCGCAAAGCCTCGAGAGGCAAAGGATCGTCGCTAAAGAAGCGCGTCGAGGCGAGGGAATCGGCGCTACGCGGAGCGGAAGAGGCGTTTCCCGAGCCGTCCGAGATCAAAGCGGCGGCCTTAAAGTCGGCGGGGTCGAGCGTGTCGGCGTCGAGCGTGCCCTTAAGGACGGGGCGAGCGCCGCCCCACGAAGCCGAGAGCTTGCCCGAGATTTTGGTTTTTCCGGCCGAGATTTTATAGGACGAGAAGTCGGCTTTACGTTGGCCGAGGTCGGTTTTTCCCGAGAAGGACATATGAACGACGTTGTAGCTGGCGTCGGCGTCGATAGAGAAGGAGTTCAGGTTCAGAACGTCCTCGATGTCGGTTTTGATCTCGGCCGAGACAGGAACGCCCCTGATATCGCCGACAAGAACGGCATTCATGCCGCCGCCCTGCGACGTGAGGGTCAGGGATGAGATATTAAGGCCGTTGCGTTTGCCCTCGGCGTTGATGAGGGCGATCTGGCTGTTGACGATTTTCAGATTGCCTATTTTCAGGGCCGCGCCGTGCGAAGGCGCGGAGGCAGAAACTTTTTCGCCTTTTGATTCTTGGGGCGCCGGAGCGTTCAAGGCCCAGTTGGGGCTTCCCTTAACGTCGGCTTCAAGAAGAATGTCGGCGTTTTCGACGGACAAGTCGTTGATGAGGAGTCGGCGGCTCAAAAGAGGCAAGGCGTCGATGCCGATGTCGAGCTTTCCGATGCTGGCCATAAACGGGCGGCTCGCGCCGTCCGGGTTTGCAAGCGAAGCCTCCTCGACCGAAACCCGGATTCCCTTAAGGCCTAAAGAGAAGGCGATGGGCCCGTTGAGCTTGATGGCGCGCCCGGCTTTTTCGCTGAGCATAGAGGCCAGCTCGGGGCGGTACTTGTCGGCATCGATGGCGCTCACAAAAAGAGCCAGCCCGGCAAAAAGGGTGACGATAAAAAGCAGAAGAAAAACAAAAGGTTTTAGGAGTTTCTTCATTTGATTCATGCGTCTGAAAAGTCCGCCTCGGCGTTGGTGTCGAACCCGAACCATTTGCAGGTTTTTTTCATCTCGGCGCTTAAGGGAGCCGACACGTCGATCTCTCCGCGGCGCGGATGGGGAATTATGAGCCTGCGGGCATGAAGATGCAATCCCTTGCCGAGCTCTGCGGCGGGAAAGCCGTCTGGCAAAGGCTTGCCGTATAAAGGGTCGCCTAAAAGGGGGGTGCCGAGAGCGGCCATATGAACGCGCAGTTGGTGCGTGCGGCCCGTAATAGGCCACATGGCGACGAAAGCCGCCTTAAATTCGGCGCGGTCCATATTTTGATAGACGCTGATGGCGTTTTTGGCCTCTTCGTCGCCCTCTTCGGCAACGACCATGACTTCGCCGCGTTTGACGAGAGGCATGTCGATGCGGCCTTTTTCTGGCTTCGGAACGCCGAGCGTGACGGCCCAATAGATTTTCCGGGTTTCGCGGCGGCGGAAAGATTCGGTGAGGCGCGAGGCGGCCAAGGGCGTGCGCGCGATCAAAAGAACGCCGCTTGTGTCGCGGTCGAGGCGGTGAACGAGCTTTGGCTTGCCGTATTTCTTGTCGGCCAAGGAGGCGAGCATCCTATCGACGCTGGTTTTAAGGCCGGTGCCGCCTTGGACGGCGAGTCCTGCGGGTTTATTGAGAACGAGAATATCGGCGTCTTCGAAGAGAATGAGTTTTTTGATGTCGTTGGCGTCGCGGGCCGAGCGTTGAGGAGCGTCGGGCAGAGTACCGGAAGCGATTTGAGGAGGAACGCGGATCTCCTGCCCGGCGTCGAGTCGCGTGGCCGATTCGGCCCGCTTGCCCGAAACGCGGACTTGTCCGGTGCGAAGGAGCTTCTGAAGCTGGCCGTGGCTAACGTCCGGAAAATGCCGTTTAAACCAGCGGTCGAGGCGTATTCCGGCTTCGTCGTCTTCGACCTTGGCCGATTGGAGTTTGGACATAAGAAAACCTGTGATAGGACTGATGCCTTGATACCATTATATCCCGTCTAACGACAACGGACCTGTTAAACGAATGCCCTATATATTTCCGCACCATCACCTGATCGACACGGACGTGCTGTCCCGGACGGAGATCGAAGCTATTCTCGACCTTGCGGATCAGTATGCCAAGCTAAACCGAAGCCCGGACAAGAAAATAAACAAGTTTTTCGGAAAAACGTCCGTTAACCTGTTTTTCGAGAATTCGACGCGGACGCGGACGTCGTTCGAGATTGCGGCAAAAAGGCTTGGCGCGGACGTGGTAAACGTGCCGGTGGCGGAAAGCTCGACATCGAAGGGCGAAACGATCATGGATACGGCCCTGACGCTGGATTCGATGAACGTGGACACGATTGTGCTTCGGCATCTCGAGGAAGGCATGCCTAACGCCATCGCGCAGAGGGTCAAGGCGCACGTCGTCAACGCGGGCGACGGGACGCACGCGCATCCGACGCAGGCGCTTTTGGACGCGATGACGATCCGGCGGCACAAAGGCAAGCTCGACGGGCTGACGGTGGCGATATGCGGGGACTTGGCGCGGAGCCGGGTGGCGCGGTCGAACATCCATCTTTTGAAGAAATTCGGAGCCAAGATACGCGTGATCGCGCCCGAGTATTTCATGTCGGACGATTACCAAAATTTAGAGGTCGAGATCAGCAAAGACCTCGAGCTTGGCATTCGCGGAGCGGACGCGATCATCATGCTGCGGATTCAGCACGAGCGGCCGGGACTGACGTTCAACTTCGCGACGCGCAAGCAAGAGTACATCGACGCCTACGGTCTCAATCACGAGAAGCTCAGGGCCGCAAAGCCCGACGCGATTGTGCTTCACCCGGGCCCGACCAACAGAGGCGTCGAAGTCACGGACGAATTGGCGGACGACACGCAGCACAGCGTCATCCGCGAGCAAGTCGAGATGGGAGTCGCGGTGCGTATGGCGGTTCTTGATTTATTGATGTCGAGGCCCGAAGTCCTATGATTTTCGATTACCTCTTTTTCTTCGTCCTCGCCTACCTGATGGGCAGCGTGCCGTTTGGGCTGTTGCTGACGCGCGCGGCGGGGTTCGGGGATATCCGCGCCATCGGTTCCGGCAACATCGGCGCGACGAATGTATTGCGCACGGGCAACAAAAAGCTCGCGGCGCTGACGCTGCTTCTGGACGCCGCAAAAGGCGTCGCCGCCGTTCTTATTGCCGGAGCCTTTTCGCCCCCGGCGGCGGAGGCGGCGGCGCTCGGAGCGGTTCTGGGCCACATGTTTCCGGTCTGGCTTAAGTTCAAGGGCGGCAAGGGCGTGGCGACGAGCATCGGCGTCATCGGCGCGTTGAACTGGATGACGGGACTTGTTGTTTTTGTTTTGTGGCTTCCGGTCGTTTTTTTCTTGAGGATTTCGTCGCTGGCGACGTTGATCGTCTCGGCCTCGGTGCCTTTCTTTTTCTGGGCGTTCGGGCGGCCCGACCTTATCCCGGTTTCTCTCGTCCTGATCGTCCTGGTTTTTTACAAGCACCGCGATAACATCCGGCGCATCGTCAACCATACCGAACCCAAGGTTAAGCTGTCTTCGAATGTCCCGCCGCCCCCTCAAAACGACTGAAAAGCGCGACTGGCTGCGTTTAGCGCGGACCGAGAACGTAGGCCCCATAACGTTCCGGCAGTTGATAAGGCGTTTTGGATCGGCGCAGGCGGCGCTCGAGGCGTTGCCGCAGATGGCGGGGCGCGGAGGGAAAAGGGATTTCAAGCTTCCGTCCAAGAGCCTTGTCGAGGACGAAATCGCGGCGGTTGCGAAGCTGGGCGGAGAGCTTATCGCGTCGTGCGAGCCGGACTATCCCGAGAGTCTCGCGGCGATTGAAGACGCGCCGCCGGTGATCGAAGTTCGGGGAGACATAAGCCTCGCGCGGAAGCAGTGCATCGGGATTGTGGGCGCGCGCAACGCATCCCTCAACGGGCGCAAGATGGCCGAAACTCTGGCGCAAGGATTGGGGCAAAGCGGAATTGTCGTTGTGTCGGGATTGGCGCGAGGGATAGACGCGTCGGCGCATCGCGCGAGCGTCGGGACGGGGACGATAGCGGTTCTGGCCGGGGGCGTGGATGTCGTGTACCCGAAAGAAAATCAGGAATTGTACGACAAGCTTACCTCTGAGGGCTGCATTGTGTCGGACATGCCCCTCAAAACCGAGCCGTATGCAAAACTGTTTCCGCGCCGGAACCGGCTGATATCGGGCTTAAGCCTCGGCGTGGTGGTGGTCGAAGCGGCGCTGCAATCGGGGTCATTGATAACGGCCCGGATGGCGCTTGAGCAAGGACGGGAAGTTTTTGCGGTGCCGGGATCGCCGCTTGATCCGCGCGCGACGGGAACGAACGATCTTATCCGGCAAGGAGCGGTGCTGACCGAAAAGACGGAAGATATTCTGGCGCACATCCACGCCCTGCCCCGGCTTTTGGCGGAGCCTCCGGCGAACGATTTCTGCGGCTGTCCGGGACCTGCGGACGAAGCCCTGTTGGCGGAAGGGCGGAATAAAATTCTCGAGAACCTGAGTCCCTCGCCGGTTTCGGTCGATGAGCTGGCGCGGGAATGCGGATTGTCTCCGTCCGTGGTGCTGACGGTTTTGCTGGAACTGGAGCTGGCGGGCGTTGTGGAAAGGCAGACAGGGAACAAAGTCGCGCGTATCGATCGGTTTTTGGAGGAAGCAATAGAAATATAATTTACGGAGGAGCAGCCATGAACAAACTTTCGTTTTTAGCCTTGGCCGTCGCGTTGGTTGCGCTCGGCGTTTCCCTGTCTCCCCAAACCCAAAACGCGCAACAGGAAACAGCCTACGAGCGCGTGATAAAAAGCCAGACGTTGCGCTGCGGTTATGTGATCGACCCGCCGCACGTCGTCAAAGACCCCAACAGCGGCGCGGTCTCCGGAATTATCGTGGACACGGTGAACGAGGCGGGAAGGCTTTTGCAAATCAAGGTCGAATGGGCGGAAGAAGTCGGCTGGGGAACGTCGGTCGAGGCGCTGCGGAGCGGCAAGGTGGATGCGGTATGCACGGATTACTGGATGGAGCCGCTTGAGGGGAGATACGTCGGCTACAGCATGCCGTTGTATTATAGCGCGGTGTCGCCGTTTGTCCGGGCGGACGACTCCCGCTTTGACAAGGACATAAAAGCCATCGACGACCCGTCCGTGACGATCTCGACGACGGACGGAGAAATACCGGCGTACATCGCGCAGACGGATTTTCCGAAAGCGAAGTTGCTGTCGATGCCGAACATGACCGACATCAGCCAGAATCTTCTGAACGTCGCGACGAAGAAGGCGGACGTGACGTTTGTGGATGTGGTGATCGGCAAGAGGTTCGAGAAGACGAATCCGGGGAAGCTCAAAAGGCTGGCGCCCGAGAGGCCTTTGTTTGTGTTTCCGGTAACGATTCTCTTGCCGCAGAACGACTTGGCGCTCAAAACGACGCTGGATTCGGCGTTTACCCAGATATTGAACAGCGGGTTTATCGATAAGACCCTGACAAAATACGGATTTCCGCCGGATGTGGTCTTTCGGGCGACGCAGCCTTACGCCGACCCCCAAAAGCTTCGCTAACCTCCTTACAAATATGGGATATTTTAAAAGCGGCTTGTTTTTGAAGGATTTTCAGCTTAAGTCTCTACACCCTTTTTCAGTCGGTGCGGAGAAAACTGAGCGTGTCGCATAAGTTAGTCATAGTCGAATCGCCCGCGAAGGCGAAGACCATCAACAAATACTTGGGCAGCGATTTTACCGTACTGGCGTCTTACGGGCATATTCGGGATTTGCCGCCGAAGGACGGCTCTGTGCGTCCTGACGAAGACTTCGCGATGGACTGGGAGCTTGGCGAGCGTGCGGACAAGCCGGTGAGCGAGATATCGAAGGCGGTGAAGGCGGCGGATGCGGTCTATCTGGCAAGCGACCCCGACCGCGAAGGGGAAGCGATCGCGTGGCACATCCTCGAAGTGTTGCGGGCGAAGGGTCTGGACAAGAACGTGCCGATCAAGCGGGTGACGTTCAACGAAATCACGAAGAAGACGGTGACGGACGCGATTGAGCATCCGCGCGAGATCGATCAGGATTTGGTCAACGCGTACATGGCGCGGCGCGCTTTGGATTATCTGGTGGGATTTTCGCTGTCGCCGGTTTTGTGGAGGAAGCTGCCGGGATCGAAGTCGGCGGGGCGCGTGCAGTCGGTGGCGCTGCGTTTGATCTGCGAGCGCGAGTCCGAGATCGAGAAATTCAAGGCGCAGGAATTCTGGACGATCGAAGGAACGTTTTTAACGAAGACGCATCAAAGCGTTCCTTCGCATTTGACGCATCTCGACGGGAAGAGGCTCGATAAATTCGCGCTTCAGACGGGCGCGGACGCGCAAGCGGCGCTATCGCTGCTTAACCAGCTTACCTACGAAGTCGCATCGGTCGAAAAGAAGCAGTCGCGGCGCAATCCGTATCCGCCGTTTACGACCTCGACGTTGCAGCAGGAAGCCTCGCGCAAATTGGGGATGGGCGCGACGCGGACGATGCGGACGGCGCAGCATTTATACGAAGGCGTGAGCATCGGCGGCGAGCAC
>CAYUPD010000062.1:0-7626 GCA_964446645.1 uncultured Rhodospirillaceae bacterium | reverse complement strand
CGATACCCTCATCCCGTCCTTCACGACATCGATCTCGGCAGAAAAACTCTCTACCACCTTCACAAATTTAGCCGCCGCCCGCGCGTGAAGCCCTTTTTTATTGGCTATCGTCGCCATCACGCACAATTCGTCTTCGCCGCTCATCCCAGAGGCCTCGCGTCGCCGTGCCCCGTCGCCAGATTTTCGGACACCAACTGGATATACTTCCGCCCTGCCGCCTCGGCCTCCCGCGCCGCCTCAAGCAGCGGCATCGTCTCGCGCACCGACGCCAGCTTAATCAACATCGGCAAATTCACCCCCGCCAGCACCACCGCGTGCCCCATCGGCATCGACGCTATCGCCAGATTGCTCGGAGTCCCTCCGAACATATCCGCCAGCAGCACCACCCCTTCGCCCGTGTTCACTTCCTTGATCGCCGAAAAAATCTTGTCCCGGCACGCCGTCATGTCGTCCTGCGGCCCTATCTTGATCGCTTTGACCTGCTTTTGAAGCCCCACAATCGAATCCGCCGCCTTGAGCAGCTCGGCCCCTATGTTCTCATGCGTCACTAGAATAATTCCGATCATCGAACCAAGGCCCTTTCTTTCTAAAATCGCGGAGAAGCGTAGACCTATTGAACAATCTGTCAAGCTGCACCATAGTAAACGCCGCTCCGTCAAATATAAAGATTATTATGCCTTCTCTTCCCGTCGACGATTTTAAACACGCCACCGCCATCGCCGTTAAGGCCATCGGCCGAAAAGGCGCGCTCGAGGTCGGCTTTACTCAAGAGCGACTCGAGTCCGAAGAGGGCCGACTCTCTCTTCCCGAACCTCCGCAGAAAATGTCCGACTCCGACGTCGACTCGTTGCGCGGATTCGCCGACGCCGCCGCTTTGCGCCTTCGCTACCATAACCCCCTCTTGCACAAAAAATTTAAACGCGAGTCCTCTAACGACATCTTCGACGCCCTCGAAACCGCACGATGCGAGGCTTTGGGCGCTCTCAAATTCAAGGGCGTCAAGCGCAATATCGCCGCCATGATGGACGATAAAATCCTCCGCGACGCCGACGCTCTTTCTTCGATCCCCGGCAAGCCTTCTTTGGCTCAGGCTTTGTATTTCTTCGCTTGGGAAACTTTTACCCGCGCGCCTTTGCCCCCCGACGCTCAAAAAACCGCCTCTTTTTGGCGGCCCTTTATCGAAGAACGCTCCAAAAAACGATGGGCCAAGCTCGCCGCGCGCCTTTCAAACCAAAAAACCTACGCCGACGAGGCTTGGCGCTTGATCCTTGATCTCGACGAAAAACCTGAAAATCAGGACGAGGAAAAACAAAAACCCGAGAAAACGCCGCCGACAGACTATGAATCCAAGGACGGCGACGACGAACGGCAGGAAGAACGCGACCTTGAAACACAGGCCCTCTCGGACAAAAGCGACGACGACGAAAACGAAGAAAACGCCTCTTCCGGCGACGATAAGACAAGCCGCGGCGGAGACTTCGCCGCAGAAGACACCGCGCCTCGCGACGACGACGACAGGCCGATGCGCGTCACGACCTACCGCGCCTTTACCACCCAATTCGACGAAACTGTCGAGGCTTCCGCCTTATGCCATCCCGAGGAACTCTCGCGCCTGCGCTTTCTCCTCGACCGGCAGGTCGGGCCCATGCAATCCCTTATCACGCGCCTTGCCAACCGCCTTCAGCGCAAACTCGCCGCCCAGCAACTGCGCCACTGGGAGTTCGATCTCGAAGAGGGCCTTCTGGACGCCGGGCGGCTGGCCCGCGTCGTCGTGTCGCCTTCGCATCCGCTTTCGTACAAGCGCGAGAAACAGATGGATTTTCGCGATACCGTCGTCACGCTTCTTTTGGACAACTCCGGCTCCATGCGCGGTAGGCCGATCACCCTCACCGCCATGAGCGCCGACATCCTCGCCCGCACGCTCGAACGCTGCGGCGTCAAAACGGAAATCCTCGGCTTCACCACCCGCGCGTGGAAGGGCGGCTCGTCCCGCGACGCGTGGATCGAGGCCAGAAAACCGCCCCTGCCCGGACGCCTCAACGACTTGCGCCACATTATCTATAAAAGCGCCGACCAGCCTTGGCGGCACGCGCGCAAAAACCTCGGCCTCATGCTGCGCGAGGGTCTCCTTAAGGAAAATATCGACGGAGAGGCTTTGCTATGGGCCGCAGACCGCCTCATCGCGCGGCCCGAACAGCGCAAAATCCTCATGGTCATTTCGGACGGCGCGCCCGTGGACGACTCGACCCTCTCGGCCAACCCCGGCAACTACCTCGAACAACACCTGCGCGCTGTCATCGATTGGGTCGAAAATCACACCGACATCGAGCTTGCCGCCATCGGCATCGGCCACGACGTCACCCGCACCTACCGCCGCGCCGTCACCATCGCCGACTCCGAACAGCTCGCGCCCGTCATGACCGACGAATTGGCTTCCCTTTTCGACAATTAGCCTTGTGCTATCCGGCCTGTAATTGTAGAAAATTTTAATGGGTTTCTTCGCGCGCACTCTTTCTCCCGTCAACGCACGCCGCTGGGCCAATTTTAAGGCCAATAAGCGCGGGTTTTGGTCTTTGTGGATTTTTTTGGCTCTGTTCGTCTTTGCTTCGGGCGCCGAGTTTATTGCTAACGATCATCCTCTCCTCGTTAAATTCGACGGCCACTATTACGCGCCCATTTTTAAGTCCTATCCCGAAACCCGCTTCGGCGGCGAGTTCGAAACCGAAACGCGCTACCGCGACCCCTTCGTCAAAAAACTCATCGAGGCTAAGGGGTGGATCGTCTGGCCTCTTATCCCCTTCTCGTACGATACCATCAACTACGACTTGCAAGAGCCCGCGCCGTCGCCTCCCTCGCGCGAGAACTGGCTCGGCACCGACGATCAAGGCCGCGACGTTTTGGCCCGCGTCATTTACGGCTTTCGCATCTCCGTCCTTTTCGGCCTCACTTTGACGCTTTTCTCTTCCGTCATCGGCGTCGCGGCCGGGGCCGTCCAGGGCTATTTCGGCGGCAAAACCGACCTGCTGATGCAGCGCTTTATCGAAATCTGGGGCGGCATGCCCGTCCTTTACCTCCTTATCATTATGGCGAGCCTCGTGCAGCCGAACTTTTGGTGGCTGCTTGTCCTTATGCTTCTCTTCTCGTGGATGTCCCTTGTCCACGTCGTTCGCGCCGAGTTTTTGCGCGCCCGCAACTTCGACTACGTCCGCGCCGCGCGCGCCCTCGGCGCAGGCGACGCCCGCATCATGTTTAAGCACATGCTGCCCAACGCCATGGTCGCCACGCTCACCTTTCTTCCTTTCGTCCTCAACCATTCGATCACCACGCTGACGGCGCTGGATTTTCTGGGATTCGGATTGCCGCCCGGCTCTCCCTCTCTCGGCGAGCTTCTCAACCAAGGCAAAAACAACCTTCAGGCCCCTTGGCTCGGCATCAGCGCCTTCTGCGTTCTTGCTCTCCTGCTTACGTTGCTTATCTTTACAGGAGAGGCCGTGCGCGACGCCTTTGACCCGCGCAAGTCGAAAGGAGGCCCTTCATGAGCCTTCTCGACGTTAAAAATCTTCGCGTGAACTTTGCTCAAGGCTCCTCCAAAGTAGAGGCCGTGCGCGGCGTCTCTTTCTCCGTCGAACGCGGCGAGACCGTCGGGCTTGTCGGCGAGTCAGGCTCGGGCAAGTCCGTTACCGCCTTATCGATATTGCAGCTTTTGCCCTATCCCGCCGCGTCACATCCTTCGGGCAGCGTCGTTTTTGACGGCGTCGACGTTGTGGGCGCTCCGGAATCCGTCTTGCGCTCCATTCGCGGCAACCGCATCGGCATGATTTTCCAAGAGCCGATGACATCGCTCAACCCCCTTCACACCATCGAAAAGCAGATCGGCGAAGTTCTTTTCCTTCACAAAAACATGGACAAAACGCAGGCGCGCGAACACACGCTCGAGCTCTTGCGCCTCGTCGCTTTGCCCGATCCTGAAAAACGACTCGCCTCCTATCCGCATGAGCTTTCCGGCGGGCAGCGCCAGCGCGTCATGATCGCCATGGCTTTGGCCAACGATCCCGACCTTCTGATCGCCGACGAGCCGACCACCGCCCTTGACGTGACCATTCAGGCTCAAATTTTGACGCTCCTCAAAGACTTGCAGAAAAAACTCGGCATGGCTTTGCTTCTCATCACGCACGACCTCGGCATCGTGCGCAAAGTCGCCGACAAAGTTTGCGTCATGCAGCACGGCGAAATCGTCGAGCAAGGCCCGGCTGCACAAATTTTCTCGGCCCCCAAGCACGCCTATACCCAAATGCTCCTCGCCTCCGAGCCTAAGGGCGAGGCCGTCGCCGTCCCTCAAGACGCCTCGGAAATCCTTCGCGTCGAAAACCTCAAAGTCTATTTCCCCGTCAAAAAAGGCGTCTTCGGCCGCGCCCGCGACTTTATCCGCGCCGTCGACGACGTGTCGATCTTTGTCCGCGAGGGCGAGACGCTCGGCATCGTCGGCGAATCCGGCTCGGGCAAGACGACGCTGGGTTTGGCTTTGCTGCGCCTGATAAAAGCCGAAGGCCGCGTCGTCTTTTTGGGACGTCAGGTCATGAACCTTTCGCGCCGCGACTTGCGCGCGCTGCGCCCTTCCATGCAGGTCGTCTTCCAAGACCCCTTCGGCAGCCTCAGCCCACGCATGACGGCCGGCGATATTATCGCCGAAGGCCTCGACATCAACAAAATTTGCGCCTCGGCGGACGAAAGAGAACGCAGGATTATCTCCGCTTTGGAAGAAGTCGGACTCGATCCGGAGTCCCGGCACCGCTATCCGCATGAATTTTCGGGCGGGCAACGCCAACGCATCGCCGTCGCGCGCGCCATCATTTTACATCCCAAGTTCGTCGTTTTGGACGAGCCGACTTCCGCCCTCGACATGTCCGTGCAGGCCCAGATCGTCGATCTTCTGCGCGAGTTGCAGCGCCGCAGACGCATCGCCTTTATCTTCATCAGCCACGACCTTCGCGTCGTGCGCGCCTTGGCGCACCGCGTCGTCGTCATGCAGTCCGGCAAAATGGTCGAGCAGGGAAAGACAGCCGAGATTTTCGACCGCCCAAAAAATGAATACACAAAGACGCTGCTGGCCGCCGCCCTAAATCTGGACACCTCGCAATAATTAGCGTGGTTGCAACGAAAACGCCGCTTTTTCAATTCCATTTTTAATTCGGCGCGGCACGGCAATCGCCCCTCTTACAGCGGATCGCGCTCGTTGCGTCGCCGTAGAACGGCCTTGAGCGTTCATATACATTAAGCCGGGAATTTTATTTCGAAGTTTTGCATAGTGTGGATCTAACTCCCCAAATAAGTTCGGCTCATATGGCTGAAAAATTCCTTTGCGTGCATGACTTTCAAAATCTTTACTCGCGACGATCTTGCCCGTTTTGTCCATCGCAATGGTGTTTATCGGCGCGTCGGAAAATACTCTTTCTTCAAGAGATTTTTGAGCATTTTCATTATCAAAGACTATTTCAATTTTTCTTCCTTTATACATAAAAGCCATTCGGCCCATAAAAAGGGTCCCATCACTATTGAGATGCGCCCCTATCTGTTTTTCCGTTCTTCCATTGTTGTATTGTTTTTCAAGGACTTCGGCTTCCGGAAAATGCTTGTGCAAATATTCAATCAGCTTCTCTTGTTGGTTTCCAGATGCGGCTTCTCCAAATACTTTTTTTACATCAAGGCCCGCCATGATGTCATAATCGTTGGTCTGTACATTCATGCCGACCTGTTGACGCAAATAATCATCGCGTAAAGCACCGCCAAAAAGCATGGGGTTGTCAACAAAACCGTCCCGACTCAGGGCTTTCATTAAGTCCGAGCAAAAATCTTCGGGAGCGTAAGAGGCCAATCTGACCAAATTTTTTTTAGAAAAATCTTCCATAAAAAATTCGTTTCAAATTTGTAACTTCAACCATCTTGAGCTCTCATAATCGCAAAACTTGATGAATGTTCGTTTAATTGAAGAAAAAATGTAAGTATTTATCAAATTTGTGTTTTATATCAATAAGATATGGCTTGCCGGGGCTGTCGAGAAAGCCCCGGCTACAGAAAATTTCGACCGCCCGAAGCAAGATTACACAAAGACGCTGCTGGCCGCCGCTCTTAATATCGTTAGCGATTGAAGCCTGTGCGCGCGCTTATCCGTTGCGCCGGGCTTTGGTTGGCGCTCTTTTGCTTCGGGTAAACCGGCTTGCGCAAGAATGCGGGGCCTTTTTTGCCTTGAGCCGAGATCGCCGCGCTTAAAAACAGAAGCGCCATCGCCAGTTCGGGGTTCGCCGTAATACTTCTCTTCATTGTTCAATCCTCGTTATTAAAAATATTCCGGACGGCGTTATGCCTCAATCTTCCATAACCTTCAAGCCGCCCGCGCCCCCACATTCTTCACGGCGGCGACAAAGGCTTGCTTAACCCAAACATGGCGCGACGCTGCAAAAGCTTCTCGAACACTGTTTTTCTAAAATCGCCGATGTCGCTTTTAAGACTTATTCTCTCTCCCCCGACGATAAGAACGGCATCGACAAGCCCCAAGGCTGCCGATAAACAGCTTTTTGCTTCAACCGACGCAAGAAGCGCTTTTTCTATTTGCATTTCTTCGTTCGCTCTCGACGCCGAGACCCCGGCGACATGAATCATCGCATCGACGGTTCGCGCTTCTTCCCTTGCACGCCTGTTGACCGAGGACACCTCGTTCGCAACGGCCAACGCTTTCTGAAGAAGGGTCAGAAAACGAGGATTGCCCAAATCCAGGGGAAAGGACGTAAATTCGACGGATGCTTTGTAAAATTCGTCCAGAATTTCTTCTTTGACTTCTTTTACTACGATGCTTCTAAAACCAGCTGCCATTTAAATATCCTAGCGTGGGCCCTTAAAACCGTACTCTTCATAGCGACGGCCCATCGCATCGGCGATGTTCTGCAGCCGACGCTGATCGTCCCCCGCTTTCCTCCCTAACGAAACGGCCGGCGCGCCCCTCTCCTCCGTCAAAAAGACGGCCGCGTTGAGGGCGTTCATGACCAACTCTCTGGAAACCGCCAAACGCTCGGATTTCGACGCTCCGAACAACGAGAGTATTTCTTTCTCCAGATTAATCCGCGCGCGCTCTTCCTTAGATTTCTCGGGGCCAAAAATGCTCACCGGCGCATTCTTAGCCGAACTCTCGGCTATGCCCAACACGCCGTCCAGTTCTCTCCCATAATGGCAATACGCCGCGCACGACGGCGGCAATCCGCGAAACAGATCGGATGCCGCAAAAAGAAGATCCGTCAAATAGGCCTTTTCGAGATCCATGCTGCTCAAAGTAAGCTCGTTGGCAGCATTCGAAAACGCTTCGAGAAGTTTTTGCTTGGGCTTCTCGAACATGCTGTTCGGAAAATCGTTGAGCATGCTCGGAGGACTAAACGGCGGACGGCCCTCGATCCGCTCGATGCAAACCAGAGTATCGACGACGATAAGGCTATATTCTGAATCCTTATATTCTGAACCCATGGCCTAAAATCCTTTTCGAAATATCGTTCTTTTAAATATCGTCTCGCTATTATCTTTTATTTCGACCCAATTTCAACGGATAGATAGATTGTTTTTGTATATCAACACATTATGTTC
>CAYUPD010000061.1:0-7743 GCA_964446645.1 uncultured Rhodospirillaceae bacterium | reverse complement strand
GTCGCGACAAGTCCGGCGCGCGTGGCGGGATGTAGCTGATTGAAACAAAAGATGATGTCCGCCCGCACCGAACGCGGGCGCGGAGCGAGTGATGTCGAGCGATGTGGACGTTTTCATTGGTTGTTTGGTATAATACCGACGGCACAATAAAATAATTCATTCGTGTCACGAGCGGTCGCGACAAGTCCGGCGCGCGTGGCGGGATGTAGCTGATTGAAACAAAAGATGACGTCCACCCGCGCCGGACGCAGGCGCGGAGCGAGTGATGTCGAGCGATGTGGACGTTTTCATTGGTTGTCTGGTATAAGGCGGGAATGTCCTTCGCCCTGTCCAAGATTCTGTGGATGATATTTTCTCCGGGAAGCATGTTGACGCTCCTGCTTGGGCTTGGCGTGCTGATGGAAAGAAGCGCCCGTTTCGCGATCAAGCGCGCCGGAAGGGGCCTGATCCTTTTCGTATTTTTCTGTTTTGCCCTGATCGGAGTTTTTCCGGTCGGCGAGTGGGCGTTGATTCCGCTCGAGAACCGTTACGCCTTCGACTCGCCGCAACGCGTTGACGGAATCATCGCGCTCGGCGGCGACGAGAAAGCGTTCGTATCCGACGCGCGGGGGCAGCCGACGGCGTTTGATTCGATGCGCCGGTACGTGACGTTTTCGGTTTTGGCTAAAAGATATCCTGAAGCCAAGCTTGCTTTTTCGGGGGGGCCCGCGTCGCGAGGTCTGGCTTCCGGCATGACGGATTCTATCGTTGCGGAAGAAACGTTGATCTCGCTCGGCGTTCCGCCTGACCGGATGGTCTTCGAAAGAAATTCGCGCAATACGTACGAAAACGCCCTGTATTCGGCCTCGGTTCTGCATCCTACCCCTGCGCAAAAATGGCTTTTAGTCACGTCCGCATGGCACATGCCGCGAGCCATGAGTTGTTTTCGCAAAGCCGGATGGAACGTCGCGGCCGCGCCGACGGGATATTTCACGACCGGGAGATATTCTTTTAGGCCGGTCTTTCAGCTTGCAGTGCAGCTCGACATGCTGACCATGGCGGCGCATGAATACGTGGGTCTCGTGGCCTACAAACTCATGGGAAGGACCGATGCGCTATGGCCCTGACAAAGTATCTAGGGTCCAAACCCAATTAGGATGGGAGGCGCTGTTTGCTTAAGACGTTGAAAGACAAGGAAACGAGCGCAGGCGTGGTAGGCCCCACGTCAAGCGATGTTGACGCTGTCTTTCAACGTCTTAAGCAAACCCTCCGGGCGCGACGAAAATGCGTCTTGGACGTCGCCAAAAAATTTGTCCGTATCCACCGATACGGCCTTCATTTTTTGGCTAGCCAACCCGCATTTTCGTCAGCGCATCGCCCCCATCTTAATTGGGTTTGGACCCTAGGCCTGTTTGTTTTTGCCGCCGCCTTTTTTGTCACGTCCGCCGAAGCCGCCGCCCTACGCACAAGAACGAGTTCCGAATGGCTTCAAAGGCTTCAGGAACAAGCCATCGGGAAAGGAATTTCGGCCGATACGGTGCATGCCGCGCTGGACGGTTTCGAACCAAATCCCCTTGTGATCCGGCTCGACCGCAAGCAGCCCGAAAAAACGATTTCGTTCAAGACGTACCGGAAGTTGAACGTGACGGAAGGCCGGATCAAGAAGGGCGCGGCGTTGATGCGGCTTTACAAGAGCGAGCTTGAGGCGATTGAGGCGCGCACGGGCGTGCCGCCGCAGATTATCGTGGCGTTGTGGGGGGCCGAGAGCAACTTTGGGCGGAACATGGGCAATTTCGAGGTCGTGAATTCGCTGGCGACGCTGGCCTACGACGGACGGCGGGCTGGGTTTTTCCGGCAGCAGCTTTTCGCCGCGTTGTACATTCTCGAGCGCGAAGGCATGGCGCCGGAAGATCTGCGCGGCTCGTGGGCGGGAGCGATGGGGCAATGCCAGTTCATGCCGTCGACGTATCTTAATTTTGCGGTGGACGAGAACAAGGACGGGCGGAGCGACATCTGGAGCGACACGCTCGACGTGCTGGCGTCGATTGCGAATTATCTGAAGACGGAAGGCTGGCAGCGCGATCTGACGTGGGGGGGAGAGGTCAGGGCAAGCAGCCGCAGCGACATCGACGACGACGAGGTGGGGGTAAAATACGCCCTCTCGTTGAAAGAATGGAGCCTCAAGGGTCTTCAGGAGCTTAACGGCGCGCCCCTGCCCCAACGCGCGTTGCGCACGTCGCTTCTCCAACCGGACGGGAGAAGGGGATATAGTTTTCTCGTGACGGATAACATCCACGCGCTTTTAAGGTGGAACCGTTCGACGTATTTCGTGCTTTCGGTGGGGCTTTTGGCGGACGCTATCGAGAACGCAAAGTAGTGCATTAACCTTACGGCATTTTTTTGTGTCCGTTTATTAGTTTCATGCTAAAAAAACGAGCGGTTTTTCATTTTTGTTTCGTATTTTCGGGTTGTCATAATGAACCAGCACGCGATCAAGGAAATCTATGGGATATTCAACGGGGATTCCGGCTCCTCCTTACCCCGCGTATCCCAAAAAGAAATCAAAACCGAAGCGAAAATTCTAACGGCGCGAGAAGCAGCGCTCGCGGAATGGGATTTGTTCAAAAGCAGCCCCAAAGCGTCGCCGCTTCTCAACGCCGCCCATGTCAGCCAAAGAACCGAGAAACTGCGCGCCAGAATCAAGGCCTGCAAGCTGCCCGTGTCGGATTCTGAGATCGACGCCGCGGCGCGCAGATTCAACGCGCGCTGCGCAGAGCTCAAAATCGAAGCCCTCCGGAAAGCGAGCGCCTTTACATGTCATCCCTCCCGCCCCGCAAGCGACGTGGAAGAATGGATTCGCGAAGATTTGGACGGCGGAAACTTTCTGGTCAATCCCATCGATCCCAAGATCATCCGAACCGTTGTTGCGTTCGACGAAACCTGCGCCCGTCCGGGGAAGAAGCAGGAGAACGGAGCCGAAGGCGCGAAAAAATACGTCTCCTTCTACATGAACAACCGGGACGCCGCGCATCGCATTCTGATGGAGCAGCTCGAGGCCGGCGGCGTCGAAGCGACGCGCGACATCCAAGAGACGATTAAAATCGCCGACCGCTTGGCGCAAAGCAGGCAGCCCCAGACATCGTCGCGACGCGGCGGCGCTTCTCCGCAGAGATAGATTCCAAAGGCCTTCAAAAGATATAACCCCAAGGTGGACTCGGCGCGCCGGTTTATGTTAGCGTTCTGTGCATTGGATCAACCGAGTCTAAAAGCCGCGCGGGTTTCATGAAATATTCCTTTTTTTACAAAGCGTTCGCCGTTTTTGCGTTTTGCGCGCTATTGCCCTCTTGCGCCAGCCGCCCCTCGCAGACTGGCGCGGAAGGCGGGGGCTATTACAAGGTCGGCCAGCCCTATCAGGTGAACAACAAATGGTTCTACCCGCGAGAGGATTACAGCTACGACGAGACGGGCATCGCGTCGTGGTACGGGGACGATTTTCACAACCTCAAAACCGCGAACGGCGAGATTTACAACAAGAACGAGCTGACGGCGGCGCACAAGACGCTGCCTTTGCCGTCGCTTGCGCGCGTGACGAACCTCGACAACGGAAGGTCGATTGTGGTGCGCGTGAACGACCGGGGGCCGTTTTCGGGCGCGCGCATTATCGACGTGTCGCAGCGTTCGGCGCAGTTATTGGGTTTTGAGAGGCAGGGAACGGCGAAAGTCCGCGTGCAGGTTTTGGCGGATGAGAGCAAAGCGATTGCCGACGCGATGCGGCGTTACGGGAAGCCTGTCAGCGTCGCCTCGGCCGAGCCGGTCGAAGCCGTCCCGGCGGCGGAAACGATCTCAACTTCCTCAGAGACGGAGACGCTCTATCCGATCCGTTCGACGGAAGAGACTCGCCGCGAATTGCTGGAGACGAAGCCCCTGCCGACCGTGGTGCAGCTGCCCGTGACGGGGAGGAACCGCATTTTTGTGCAGGCGGGAGCCTTCACGGTTTACGACAATGCCCTGAGGATGCAGAAGAACCTCAAAAAGCTTGGGACGGCGACGATTGCGCCCGCGATTGTCAACGGCACGAAATTCTATCGCGTGCGGTTAGGCCCCGTGACGAACGTGCCGAAAGCCGACGCGCTTTTGGCAAAAGTGAAGCGGGCCGGGTTTAAGGAAGCCCGCACGGTTGTCGACTAATCGGGAGAAATCATGAGATTTGTGGCGTTTGTTCTAGGCATGTTTTTATATGCGGGCGCGGCTTTTGCGCAAAGCGCGCCGCCGCTTGAGACGGCGGCAAAGCAGGTTTTTCTGGTGGACGCGACGACGGGAACCATTTTGTTCGAGAAAAACGCGGATCAAAAGATGCCGACGTCGTCGATGAGCAAGATGCTGACGATGTATCTTGTTTTCGACGCGCTCAAGACCGGGAAGATAAAATTGACGGACGCGTTTCCCGTGAGCACGCACGCGTGGAAGCAGGAAGGCTCGCGGATGTTTTTGAACGTCGGAACGAAAGCGACGGTCGAAGACCTGATCCGGGGCGTGGCAGTGCAGTCGGGCAACGACGCGGCGGTCGTTCTGGCGGAAGGGCTTGGGTCGGGTTCTGAGGCCGCGTTTGCGGATCTTATGAACGTCAAAGCCAAGGAGCTTGGCCTTACGAACAGCCATTTCATGAATTCGACGGGCCTGCCCGACCCCGACCATTACTCGACGGCGCGGGATTTAGGAATTCTGTCGATGGCGCTGTTGCGCGATTTTCCCGAGGACTATCACTATTTTTCCGAAATCACGTTCACGTACAACAAGATTTCGCAAGGCAACCGCAACCCCCTGCTCTACCGCAACATGGACGTTGACGGCATCAAGACGGGCCACACCGAGAAAGGCGGGTTCGGCATCGCGGCTTCCGCCATCCGGGCCGGACGCCGCCTCGTGCTGGTCATCAACGGGACGAAGAACATGCAAGCCCGCGCAGACGAGTCCGCGAAGGCCCTCGACTACGGCTATCGCGAGTTTGGGCTGTACCGGATTGCGAAGGCTGGCGACGCGATGGCGAATCCGCCCGTATGGCTCGGCGTGAAGAAAAACGTTTCGCTTGTCGCGGCGCAGGACGCCGCGCTGACCCTGCCGCGCGCGGCGCGGAGCGGGCTCAAGGCCGTCGTGAGTTTCAACCAACCGGTCCCCGCGCCTATCGCGAAAGGCGACAAGCTGGGCGAACTGACGATCAGCGCGCCCGGAATAAATCCGAAAACGATTTTTCTTGTCGCCGGAGAGAATATCGAGAGGCTTGGATTTTTTGCGCGTCTTGGCGAGAAGATCGGCGTGTTATTCTCTAAAAAATAGGCAAAGCCCATGGAGCGCGGCAAATTCATAACGCTTGAAGGCGGCGAAGGCTCCGGAAAGTCCACGCAAATCAAGCAGTTATCGGCTTTTTTGCGCGGGCACGGCACGGAAGTCGTTGAGACGCGCGAAGTCGGGGGCTCGCCTTCGGCCGAAGCGATCCGCAAACTCTGGCTCGAGAAGAGCGAAGGTTATTGGGACGCGCTGACGGAATTGTTTCTGATTATGGCGGCGCGGCGCGAGCATCTGGCCAAGACGGTATTCCCGGCGCTCGCGCGCGGCGCGTGGGTGGTCTCGGATCGTTTTGCGGACTCGACGCGCGCGTATCAGGGGATCGGGCTGGGGCTGGGGCTTGACGCGGTGGACGAAGCGTACCAAAGGATTGCGCCGGATTTCGAGCCTGATTTGACGCTGCTTTTGGATTTGCCGGTCGAAGAAGGCCTTGCGCGGATGAAGAAGCGCGCGGGGCAAGACGACCGCTACCAGCAGAAGAACGTGGCGTTTCACCAAAAGCTGCGCGACGCGTATTTGTCGCTGGCGAAAAAATACGCGCAACGTTTTTGCGTCATCGACGCCTCGGGCGACGAAGCGAGCGTGGCGAAATCCGTCGAGGCGGCCGTGCGCGGGCGTTTTAAGCTATGATTGAGCAAACCCATCTTCCGTTTGTCGGCCATGCGGACGCGTTACGCGAGTTCCGCGAGTCGTTCCGTTCGGGCCGCATGCCGCATGCGTGGCTGATCGCGGGGATCGAAGGCATCGGCAAGGCGGCGCTGGCGAAGCACATCGCGCAATACGTGCTGACGAACGGCGAAAGCGAGCTAGGCAAGCCCGATCCGGGCCGCAGGGCGGCCAAATTGGTCGAGGCCGAGACGCATCCCGATCTTTTGATCATTCGCCGCATGGCCGACGAAAAGACGGGGCTGATGCGCGACACGATTCCGGTCGAGGTCGTGCGCAAGATTCCGGTTTTTTTGCACAAGACGTCCGGCGAAGGCGGCTGGCGCGTGGTCATCGTCGACGAAGCGCACGCGCTTAACCGCAACGGGCAGAACGCGATCCTCAAGATCATCGAAGAGCCGCCGCCGCGCACGCTCATTCTTTTGACGGTCACGACGCCGGGGGTCTTGCTGCCGACGATCCGCTCGCGCGCCCGCGCGCTCGAGCTGTCCCCCCTTCGTCCCGCCGAGATGAAAGAGCTGCTGCAAACGATCGCGCCCGAAGCCGCGCCGCAGGAAGTCGATGCGGTGATCGATCTGTCGGGAGGCAGCATCGGCTTTGCGTTGAAGATTTTGCGCACCGAGACGCTGCCGCTTTACCGCGAGATGCTCGGCATCCTCGACGCGATGCCGCAGATGGACATCGCGCGCGTGCACAAGCTTGCCGACCAGATCGCGCGCAAGGCCGACGCCGAAAGCTTCGACGTCATCAAGTCGCTGCTGCTCGAGCGCCTGCGCGAGGGCGTCATGGCCGAGGCCGACAAGAACGGAAATCCGCGTAACACATTGGAATTATTGGATAAAACGCGCTCTACTTTTGCGGCGGCCGAATTCGCCAACCTCGACCGCAAGCTGGCGTTCGTCAACGCGATGAGCGACATCCGCGCCGGAATTTAACGTTGGTTATTTCGTCTGCCGGTACTGCTTCGAGTCGAAGCGAGGCGCATTGGAGAGAAAAAGTTTCATATTGCCGAGCCACGCGAATTTTTCCTTGGCGTCGATAAAAATCATGTCGCCCGCCGCCAACGCGCGTTTTTTGCCCGGCATAACGATGAAGCCCTTGCCCGACATGACGTAGGCGATCTGCTTGACCTTCAGATTGACGACGTAGCCTTCGTCGGGATACCGGCCTTTAATGACCGCCACGCCGCCGCCGAGTTTTTTGTCTTCGGTATCGTATTCAAAGACGCGGCAACTTTTTGTGGGCGCAAATTTTTGTTTTTGAGAATTTTTTACGACGATCATAATTACATCCCAAACACATGCTTGCGCGCGGCGAAGAAGTTGAAGAACATGCCCGCCGCCGTCCCCGCGACAAGGCCCAAGACGGGATAATCGTAAACGAAAGAGGAGGTATTGACGAGCGCGGCATAAGTGCCGCGGTTAAAGACAAGGCCTAGCGCGCAAACGAAAGCGAACTTCGCAAGTTGTCTGGCGGCGGGCATCGGCGGCGCTTCGGTAAAAACGAAAAGCCGGTTGCCGATCCACGTAGTCGTGACGGCGAACGGAAAAGAGAAAAGCCCGGCGGCGGTGCGCCCCAGCCCCAAAACGCCGATCCCGGCGTAAAGCATAACGGTATCGACGATAAAGCCCACAAAGCCGACGACGCCGAATTTAAAAAACTGCGTCGCGGTCGTCGTCCAGTATTGCCGAAAATCGCTGTCGAACATCGTCAACCGGCGTCGTTAAGGGATTGAGGCCCGGGAATGTTAAGGTA
>CAYUPD010000060.1:0-7848 GCA_964446645.1 uncultured Rhodospirillaceae bacterium | reverse complement strand
TTTACGTAAGGCCTTGGGCCATCAAGCTTTGGGAGCGCGAGTGGCTCATCGACCTTATCCTTTGGTTCCATTACCGCAAACTGCGCGACGCCGCCTTGGACGTCTTCGGAACCAGCCTTCCCGGACGGACGCTTCAGCTTTCGTGCGCTTACGGCGCTTTGACGCCCCGCATGTACGAACGCATCGCCGCATCGGGCGGAAACCTCGACGTTTGCGACGTCGTCCGCCCGCAGCTCGAAAATCTATGCCGCAAATTACCGAAACCGAATTCGGTGCGCCTTCTTAACATGGACGCGACGGCGCTTGATCTGCCCGATGCGACGTACGACCGGGTCTTGATGTTCTTTTTGCCGCACGAGCTTCCGCGCAGTTTTCGCGAGAAGGCTTTTGACGAAGCTTTCCGCGTCGCCAAGCCGGGCGCGACGATTTTGGTCGTCGAATTCTCGCGGCCCAAGTGGTGGCATCCCTTGCGCTATATCTATCTGCCGTTTTTGGCGTTCTTGGAGCCTTTTGCGCCGGACGTTTGGAAGCACGACGACGTCACCGCGTGGCTGCCCAAGCGCTTTGCCGACCGCATCGTGAACAGGCGCAAAATTTTCGGCGATTATTATCAAGTTTTGACACTTAAAGCCTAATGCAGCAAAGCGCTTTCGACTTTGGCGACGAACCGCAGAAGCTTCCTTTTGCAGATTACGCCTATCCATCCAAAAAATGGAACGGACTCGTGCTCGTCGGCGAGGCGCCCGGCGCGGAAGAGGCGCGCCTTAGCAAGCCCTTCGTCGGGCGCAGCGGACAGTTGCTCGACAAAATGCTGGAACAAGCGGGCATTGTCCGCGCCGAAACGCTCATCGCAAACGTCTTTCGCTTTCAGCCGCCGGGAAACAAGATCGATTACTTCTTCGCCTCGCGCCGCGCGGCGAAGGAGGAAGGCTTTGAGTTGGCGGAAGGTTACGGAAAATTCGGCAGCAACCTATGCCGCGCCTTATATGCCGCCGAGATCGACCATCTGCGCGATATGTTGGCGAACGAAAAGCCGGACGTTATCATGGCGCTCGGGCGGACGCCTTTTTGGGCGCTGACGGGAGAAAACGGGCTTTTGGAGAAAGTCGGGAACGCCCTGCCGTGCCGCCTTATGCCTTCGGTCGAGGTTATCCCGACCTATCATCCGAGCTTTATTTTAAGGGGTAACTGGAAGCTTCAGGACGCGTGGCTCGGGCACTTTAAAACGGCCCTCAAGCGCTTGAAAAGGTAAACCTTATTTTCCGCTTGCCCAAAACGCGGCAAGACTTTAAAACCCTGCAACTCAAGACCCGATGGCGATTTTGCAAAATCGCCAACCGAAAAGTGGGGCGCATAGCTCAGCGGGAGAGCACTACCTTGACATGGTAGGGGTCACAGGTTCAATCCCTGTTGCGCCCACCACTTTCAGATCCGAGGGTGTCCGGAAACGTCCGAAACACCCTTTATTTTAAGTAAGTTAGGACGCTTTATCGTCCACAACTTTCCGGCGAAAATTGTTGAATTCCGAGGGTCGATTGGGGTAACCTTGGGGGTAACATTTAACAATTTATATTCGAGTTACCCCATATTATGCCCCTTACAGACGTCGCCATTCGACGCGCAAAAACCAAAGGAAAATCGTACAAAATGTACGATTCTGGCGGCCTTTTCCTCATACTTACCGCTACCGGCAGAAAATGGTGGCGCTTTAAATACCGTTTTGCGGGTAAGGAAAAGCTCCTTTCTTTGGGCACATACCCTGAAATCTCCCTAAAAGAAGCCAGAGACAGACGAGACCAAGAACGCAGAAAACTGGTGGATAGAATAGATCCTGCCGTAAATAGGATAGCCGTTAAAGCCGCGTGGGCGGGCACTCAAGCCAATAGCTTTGAAGCCGTGGCTCGGGAATGGATCGATAGACGATCCACTACTTGGTCAGCCTCCAATACCGCCAAAACAATCCGGCGTCTTGAGGTCGATGTTTTCCCTTGGCTTGGCAAGCGCCCCGTTTCCGAAATTACTCCCCCTGAAATTCTAAGCGTCTTGCGTCGAACCGAGTCTCGGGGAGCCATAGATACGGCACACAGAGTTTTGCAAACCTGTGGTCAAATATTCCGCTACGCCGTGGCGACAGGCCGCGCCCAACGTGACCCCTCCCCCGATTTACGTGGCGCATTGACACCAGTAAAAGGTGGTCACTTCGCAGCCGTAACTGATCCCAAGGTTATCGGGGGCTTGCTCCGCGCCATGTACGAATATCAAGGGAATGTTGTAACTCGATGCGCTTTGCGTCTTGCCCCTTTGTTTTTTGTGCGCCCCGGCGAGCTAAGGAAAGCCGAGTGGAAAGAAATTGATTGGGAAACCGCAAGCTGGAACATTCCTGCTGAACGCATGAAGATGAAAGAAGCTCATCTCGTGCCGTTATCTCGTCAGGCTGTAGAAATTTTGAGAGAGCTACATCCTTTGACAGGACGCAGCGATTATCTTTTCCCAAGCCCAAGAACAAACAAACGCCCGATGAGTGATAACGGCGTTCTCAGCGCTATGCGCCGCATGGGAATTCCAAAGGAAGAAATGACAGGTCACGGCTTCCGTGCAATGGCGCGTACAGTATTGGATGAAGTCCTTCACGTTCGTCCCGATTATATCGAACACCAACTCGCCCACGCAGTACGTGATCCCAACGGCAGAGCTTACAACCGCACAGCCCATCTTCCCGAACGTCGACAGATGATGCAAGACTGGGCGGACTATCTGGACGGATTAAGAAACAAGCAGAAATAATTGCCAAAAATATTATGAATGAACGTCTTTGGACGCTATAGGACAAACACCCAACGCCAAATTTTCTTGCACCCTTTCGGAAGTCTTAGTACATTAATCCCGTCGCTGATAGCGGCAACCCATGATGAGGCCACGGTCTCAATTGTATATATCGGTCCCTCGTGGACTAAAAGGCACAGCGCCTTTTGCACAAGAAGCTTTGAAAGCTTCTCCTTCACCAAAAAACATACAGGCTTTTTGTTTGTTGTTTTTGTGCAAAAGCGCTTCTCTATAAGCCCTTAGCCAAAACTCGAACAAGAAAGCCAAACGCAACCTAGATAGCGCGCGCGCTATCGCATTGTATTGGAGTCTTGTTATGGAAAATTCTTCAGATAGATTCGTTCGCCTAAAAGAGGTTATTCACCTAGTCGGGATGAAAAAAAGCTCTATCTACTTACACATAAAAATAGACCAATTCCCAAAACAAAGAAAAATAACTGGCCCGTCTGGGCGCGCCGTTGGCTGGCTTAAAAGCGAGATCGACGATTGGATTGCTGTGCGTGCGGCTGGTCGCCAGAGCAAGCCCGCCGATCCGCCGTCAAGCGCGCGCGAGCGCGCTACGGCGGTCGGTGGGCGCGGCGAAGGCGAAGCCATCAAAGCCGCCCTCTCTCTTTAACTTGATACATGTGATTAAAGTTATCTAAAAAAGGAAAAACAAAAATGTCAGAAGAACAAATCGATCTTTGTCGGATGTTGGTGGAAGATGATCTTCATTTTGAAAATAAGTTAGAAGATGGCCTTTTCTTTAGACGAATAGTCCGATACGGACATGCCCGCAAACGCACACAAGAAATGGCTTCATGGTTGGGAAATCAGATATCAGAGGAGGACCGACTTAAGGACCCGTGCAATCTTCCCGAGAAAGACCAAGAATATTTAAAGTATGCTGGACGCCTTCATTCTTGCTCAAACCTTTTACTCTTTCGTCATTAGCCATTTTCACCTAAGAGTAGGGATTCTTGGCAACCGATTAGCCGTTCTTTGCCCCGGGCGGGGATTTCAGGCAATCGCAGCACTCCAAAATACAAGGGAGAGATCAATGTTGTTCATTAACATTGACGTTGCGGCATGCCTTCTTGCCGTTGCGGCGATCATTACGGCCTTGCGTTAAAGAAAAGGCCGCAGAAATGCGGCCTTTTTTATTCAAACCTTATTCATCCTCTTGAGCTGCACCTGAAGCTTGGCGACGAACTCGGGTGGCGCGTCGACGAGCGGCGAGCGCACGGGCCCGCCGAGATCCGGCCCCAAAATATCCAGCGCCGCCTTGATGGGCGCGGGCGACGGCACGCCAAACAGCATCCGCTGCAGGTCGATGATCGAAAACTGTATCTCGCGCGCCAAGGCCAGATCGCCCGCGCGGAAAACCTCGATCATCCGCTTGATCTCGGCTCCCACGATGTGCGCCGTCGCCGATATCGCGCCGTCCGCGCCCAAACACAAATTCACGAACGTCGCATCGTCTTCGCCCGTCAGAACGAAAAACGTGTGCTTGATCTCGGCCCGCGCACGACGTGCCAGATCGGTCGTCAGGCATAGGTTGTTAGGGCAATCCTTGATGCCGATAATATTTTTCGCCGCGTTGGCAAGACGGATCAGCGTGTTGACTTCTATGCACGCGCCCGTGCGCCCCGGATGGTTATATAAAACGATGGGCAAATCCGTGTTCTGGGCAATCGTCAGAAAATGCTTATAAAGCCCGTCCTGATTGGGGCGGATGTAATAGGGCGACACGACCAGAACGCCCGCCGCGCCTTCTTTTTCGGCAAAATTGGTCAGCTCGATCACGTCTTCGGTGCGCGACGAGCCCGTGCCCGCGATCACCGGCACGCGGCCTCTCGCCGCCTCGACCGTCGCGGCAATCACGGTTTCTTTTTCGTCGTGCGAAAGGGACGAAGCTTCGCCCGTCGTCCCGATGGCGACAAGGCTGTCGGCTTTCTGCACGTCGATCAGGTAATCGACGAGCTTCTCGAGTTTCTTCCTATCGACGCTGAGCTTCTTGTCGTTTTTAAACGGAGTGACGAGAGGAATGGACATTCCCGCAAGATTAAGTTCCGACATCAATGGTCTCCTTCGGCGGCCTTCCGGCTTTTACGTGCCTTCGGGTTCGTCTTTCTCTCCGTGTTGAATGGACTCGACAATTTCTTTCAATTCTTCCTTCAATTTCTCCGCGTCGAGTTTAGGAGGCACGGCGTGGAACGAGCTAAGCCCGAAGCTGCTGCGGTCGATGGCGACCTCGGCGACGATTTCGAACGAAAGACTCTTTTTGTCTTCCGAAAACCCGTATACCAGCGTCTGATCGCACAAAAGATTAATCAGGCGCGGCACGCCGCCCGTAAAGCGATACACGGCCGCGCACGCCATGTCGTCGAATATATCGGGCGCGCCGCTGACGCGTTCGAGCCGGTAACGGATGTAGGCCGCCGTTTCGGCGGGAGTCAGGGGATCGAGATGGCAATGCACCGTGATGCGCTGAACGAATTGGCGAAGCTCGGGCCGCTTCAGCACGTCGAGCAGTTCGGGCTGGCCGACCAGCACGATTTGCAGAAGCATGTCCTTTTCGTTGTTGATGTTCGAAAGCATGCGAATGTCTTCGAGCATCTTGGCGGATAAGTTCTGCGCTTCGTCCACGATCAAAATCGTGCGCTTGCCTTTCGCGTATTGCGCGAGCAAAAATTCGACAATCGCGTTATAAAGGGTCGTATCGTCCGAGCCCAACGCCTTTAACTCGAACGAAAAGGCGATCCAATCCAAAAGCCGCCCGACGGACTCGCTGGGATTGGTGATAACGCCGACCGTAACGTCCGATCCTACGCTTTTCAGAAAACGCCGGACGACCGTCGTCTTCCCTGCGCCGATTTCGCCGGTAATGACGACAAACCCGGCTTGAGCGACAACGCCGTATTCCAAAAGGGTTATGGCCCGCTTATGCCGCTTGCTCGGAAATATTGTGTTTCCGTCAGGCAGAAGCGAAAAAGGCTTTCCCGAAAGTCCGTAAAATTTCTCGTACATGGCCCCACTTCTTACTCTGGGTTGGTGCCCAACCGCAAGCGGCCTATTAATTTCATTTGTGGTTTTTCTTCAAGAACTTAAACCAATTCCTGCGAGAAACGATTTGCCTGAATCACGGGCGGTTGCGAAGGAACTGTAGCGCGCAAAACGAAATAACCCTTTGAAAAGCTAAGCTTTGTCATGCACGCAACGGGCGAGGCGAGAAAGCGGATGAAGTTAAGCGGTACGGCTGTTTTCGGCGGTCCGGCTATATTAAAAGAACGCTTTTTTGGAAATCGTGAAAGTTTTGCCGCGACAGGAAAAAATCTCTATAATGCCGCGCTTAACAACGCATTTGACGAGGAGATTATGAAAAAAGCCTTGTTTTTCTGGGCATTGCTGATCGGCATGACCGCACTACCTAACGTTGCGGTCTTGGCGGATACAGCGCCTGTCTTAGACCCCTCTTTCAAGATCATCGCGGGGGATGTGTTGCATATTAACGTCTGGAAAGAAGCCGAATTGGATCAAGACGTTCTGGTTCTCCCTGACGGCAATATTTCCTTTCCCCTTATCGGCACAGTGAAGCTTCAGGGCGGCACGCTTGAAGAGGCGCAGGTTCTCGTCAAGACAAAGCTTCAGGAGTTCGTCCCGGACGCGACCGTCACGATTACGGTTAAATCGCCGTCGGGCCATGTCGTCAACGTGATCGGCCAAGTCAACAAGCCCGGGGAACTCTTGATCAGCCGCCATATGACGACGCTGCAAGCTCTTAGCCAAGCGGGAGGATTGACCCCTTACGCCAGCAAGAACGACATCATCATTATTCGCCACGGCGCGGATAGAGACATCTCCCTGCCCGTTCCTTATGACGATATTGTCTCCGATAACGAGCTGGAAAAAGACCTGGTTCTCGAGCCCGGCGATGTTATCGTCGTTCCAACAGCAACCTTGTTTTAATTAATGCTGCCGACGTTTTCCTTTTCGAGCCGCATTTTAGCCCGCGGGATTGCCGCGATGGGATTGCTCGCTCTTTCGAGCGGGCCTGCCTTGGCGCAAGGCTCCTCGAGCAACTGGATTCTTCAATCCTCCATTGGCGGGAATGGATCGTGGTCGTCCAATTCGACGCTGGCGCTTAACGGCGTCGAGACAACGTGGGGATCGACGATTTCCCCTCAGGTGACACTATCGAGCATAACGCCCGTGTCGCAAGCCGCGTTCGGACTGGGCATCAATCAAAATATGTTTAACAAAACCTCGTACAGCTCGACCGACGTGCACGCGACGGCCAATCTCTCGAAGCGGAACGAACGCTGGGGAGTAGGGCTGACAAGCGCCATCGTTTACGATACGACGCGCACGAGCGAAATAGCCTCCGCAACCGTTCGCCCGACCGTCGCGCAGCATCTCGGTCTTTCGTTAGGGCCCAAAATCTCTTTTTCGCCTTCGCATACCGATACCTATGTTCTTTCGGGCCTTGTGACAAAAGCGCAATACGACAACCGCAACTATTCGAACTACGCCGTTTTCTCCGTCTCTCCTTCGTACAACCACAAGTTCGACCCCTACAACACCGGCATCGTTTCGGTTCAGGCGCGCCGGTATCAAACGACGCGCGACAGCGCCTCCCGGATTGACAGTCTTAATTCGACCGTCGGATGGACGACCGTCTTGTCCGAACGCCTTTCGGCCCACGCCTCGGTCGGCGCGCAAAACAGCCGTCAATACGCTTTCGGCACTGCGGCGAACGACGGGACTTGGCGTTTTGTTTTTTCAGGCAATCTTTCTTTTAAAGGGCAACAACATTCTCTAAACGCCTCCGTTTCGCGCTCCCAATATCCTTCCGGCGACGGCACGGAATCTTTGCAAACCTCCTTTTCCGTCACGGACGGATATGCCCTTGCGCCGCTTGTTTCTCTTAACTTCGGCGCCGATTACAAGACGTCGACTTACGAAGTAACGTCCGCCGGAAACTTAAAATCTCTGGTTGGCGGCCATGTCGGGCTTTCTTACCGCCTGACGGACCGGCTCGATCTT
>CAYUPD010000059.1:0-7866 GCA_964446645.1 uncultured Rhodospirillaceae bacterium | reverse complement strand
CGCCAGAACCGGCAAATTGGTTTCGCTTCCGCCGATTCCCCTCCTCGGGCCTTCGGCACTTCTTTGCGACCCTCATTTTCTTTCCCTAATAGGGGGCCGCTCTTTCTTCGTATATCCGGTAGACAAGGATAACTCTATGAATCTCCTGCCTTTTACTCCGATGTGCAAGCTTTTCGCACCAAGGGAACCGGATTTCCCGCATCATAGACGCAACATCTCCGAAGAGCAACCCGCTTTTTTCACACCCTTATTTTCACCTCTTTCCTTGCCCGTTCAATAACATGTTTCGTTAACGCCCCTTCTCCTTTCTCTTTCTCCCTCAGCTTTTACCCCCAACTCCTTAATATATTTTTCACTTTTTTCCTTTTTCCCCGCGATTCATCCGTTGACTTTATTTTTCCGGAATGCCATTCCTCTCCCCATGGGCCTGCGATTTCTTGAAAATTTTTCGGGCACTTTTTTTTAAACGAGGAGATCTTAACATGCGTTCCTTTTATTTCGCCGTCGCCGCTTTGCTCGGCGCTTTGGCGTTCGCTCAACCGGCTTCCGCTGCGGTCATATACACGAACACAAACGGCGGTAACGGCTATGCCGTCGGCACGTCGACCCTTTACACTATTTACGGCTCGAACAACGGACTCGGCACTTACGACGTTCACACGGGTACTTGCTCTCCCGCCGACTCGTGCTTCAACTACACCTATACAACCGCGACGGCGACCGCCGCTACGGACATGACGCTCACGTTTGAGTACTCCTATACGACGCATGACTCGTGGACTTCGTACTGGGACCCCGCCGGCTATGTCATCAACGGCGCCTATACGCAGTTGACCCCGACCGTCGATCCCTACTGGTACAACGCCAATCCCGGCGTGCGGGATTACTCGGGCGTCGTTACTCTGACCATTCTGGCCGGACAGACCTACGGCTTCTATGTCTACTCGCTTGACGGCGTTTGCGGCTTCGCTGAAATCACCGTCTCGCTCATCCCCCTCCCGGCTGCGCTGCCGCTCTTCGGCTCCGCTCTGCTCGGCTTGGGCGCAATCGCTCGCAGAAAGCGCGCTTAATTACTCTCCTCTTTAAGTCCGCTTAACAAAGTTCCTCCCCGACCGGCAACGGTCGGGGAGTTTCTTTTTCCGGCTCCCTCTAAAATACCGGGAATCAATCATGGTTAATACTTTCAGCCGCCTTTCGTCCCTTCAAAAGATTGCCCGTTTTTCGCTTGTTTTTTATATCGATTCATTCATTGACAAATACCCGCCGGAATGCAATTTCATTAGGAACGATGCGTCCGTGATTTTTTTTATTAATTGTCGGACAATGTTTTTTGAATCTGAGGAGATCTTGTAATGCGTTTCCGCTCTTTTTATCTCGCCGCCGCAACTCTTTTGCTTGGCGCTTTGGTTCTCCCGCAGTCCGCTCATGCCTCTTATCTGCTGGCAAACATCGGCAACACGAAAGTGGACGGCTCCGGCACTGTCACTCACAACGGAAACGGCACCGCCGTCGACAATGCAAACGGCTACACTATTTACGGCTCGACGAACGGAGCGGGGTCTTATGTCGGCGACACGACCAATGCCTGCTCGACGACCGACTCCTGCTACAATTACACGACTTATACGACCTCCTCGTCGTCCGATCGGACTTTGTCGTTCGGCTGGTCATATTCCACGAGCGACGACGGATCCTGGTATGATCCCGCCGGTTATGTCATCGACGGCGTTTACACGCAGCTGACGCCGGACAATTACCCCTACACCCTGAGCGATGGGACAGTCATCTACTCAGGCATCGTTACGTTGAACTTGCTTGCGGGACAAACCTACGGCTTCTACGTTTATTCGTATGACAGCATGTGCGGAGGAGCTCAGATCGCTATCTCGTACGTTCCTCTTCCGGCCGCTCTGCCTCTCTTCGCCAGCGCGCTGCTCGGCGTAGGCGCTGTCGCTCGCAGAAAGCGCTCCGCTTAATTCTAAGACGAAATAGCTTCGAAGTTTCTCCCCGTCCCTCTTGGAACGGGGCGTTTCTTTTTTTGGGGGGGGGGATTCTCTTCCTTCAATCCGACAACCTTCTCTCCTCGCCATGGTTAATACTTTCATCCGTATGTTTTTATCGATAAAGCCTTATTTTACGCGCCTTTTGAAAGCTTTCTTGCCAATTGACAAAAAGGTGTCGGAATGTAATTGATGAACTCAATCTTTGCGTAGTTTTTTGGGAAATTAATTATCGCTTCCCTCTTCCAAGAAAGAGAGCTTACGATGCGTTCCTTTTATTTTGCCCTCGCCGCCTTGCTCGGCGTCCTCGCCGGCCCCCAACAGGCCTCGGCCGCTTATATGTTAGCTAACACCGACTCCTACGGAAACGGCACGGTTACCGACAATCTGCCCGTGAGCTACACGATCTACGGTTCGGATAACTGCGGCGCCTCTATCAACAATTACACGACTTATACAACCTCGGCAACGCAAGACGCTCTTCTGACGTTTGCTTATTCCTATGTGACCCCTGACACCGATTCTTCGTACGATCCGGCCGGTTATGTCATCAACGGCATTTATCACCAATTGACGCCCGATACTCTTCTTACCGGAGTCGTTTTCTCGGGCATCATAACGTTCGGCGTTTCAGTAAGCGACGTTTACGGTTTTTACGTCCTCTCGACGGACAGCAACTACGGTCTTGCCGAAATCACCGTTTCTCCTTCGGCCGTGCCGCTTCCGGCCGCTCTGCCTCTCTTCGGCTCCGCCCTCCTCGGCATGGGCGCTTTCGTCCGCAGAAAACGCGCTTAACTCCCCTTCTTATTTATCGCGCAACAAAATTTCTCCCCGTCCGGCAACGAACGGGGAGTTTCTTTTCGGGGGCGTAATAAACCACATTGACAATTATTAACCATAATGCAATGAACCCGTTGGGACATTTTCTTCAAGCTTTTGCTTGAATTTGTGTTCGTCCAAAGAAAAAAAGGTGGAGATCATGCGCTTTCGTTTCTTTTCCATCGCCGCGCTTTTGCTCGGCTTGGTTACAGTTTCTTCACCGGCCTCGGCCGCTTTTATTCTGGCAAACACAAACGGCGGTAATGGCTACGTAACTGTTACCTCAAACGGCTTCATCCTTGTCGGCTCAAACAACGAGTCCGGATCCGGCTCCTATACGACCTATACCGATATCGCTTCGTCTTCTTCCTCGTACACTTTCACCTATAAATACACCTATACGACCAACGACGAAGACGGCGGCTCTTGGGATCCGGCCGGGTACATCCTTGGCGGCTCCTATCATCAGCTGAGCCTCAATAGCTTGAACGAGGGCGAATCCGTTTCCGGCGTCGTTACTCTTAATGTGCTGGCCGGGCAGACCTTCGGCTTCTATGTCCACTCGCTCGATAACTTGTGGGGCGCAGGGCAAATTGCCGTCACGAACACGCCTCTTCCGGCCGCGTTGCCTCTCTTCGGCTCCGCCCTCCTCGGCATGGGCTTGATCGCTCGCAAAAAGCGCGCCTGAACTCCTCCCCTTTAGGTTCTCATAAAAACTTTCTCCCCGTCCGGCAACGAACGGGGAGTTTTTTTTGGTGTCGCCTTACTTCTTTATTCTTTTCACGAGCTGGTAGAGAATATCCGTAACGCCCGCTCGCGCCACCGCAGAAATCGCGTAGACCGGCTTCTTCGTAATCTTTTTAAGCGCCGCCGTTTTGCGCTTGATCGTCGCCGCGTCGAGCGCGTCGCACTTGTTCAGCGCCACAATCTCGGCCTTGCGCGACAAACCCCCGCCGTAGGCCTTTATTTCGGCCCGGATCGTTTTGTAATTCGCGACGATATCCTCTTCCGTCGCGTCGATCAGATGCAGCAAAACACGGCACCGCTCGACATGCCCCAAAAACCTGTCCCCAAGCCCGTGCCCTTCGTGCGCGCCTTCGATCAGCCCCGGTATATCCGCCAGAACGAAAGAAACGCTATCGCCCTTACTTCCTACGTTCACGACCCCAAGATTCGGCGAAAGCGTCGTAAACGGATAGTCCGCGATCTTGGGCTTAGCCGCCGTGCAGGCCGCCAAAAACGTCGATTTGCCCGCATTCGGCATCCCTATCAGCCCCGCGTCGGCGATCAGCTTAAGCCGCAGCCATATCTCGCGCTCCTCGCCCGGATAGCCCGGCGTATACTTGCGCGGCGCCTGATTGGTCGACGTTTTGTAATGCGCGTTCCCAAAGCCTCCGTCGCCGCCTTTGAGCAACGTCACGCGCTGCCCCGTTTGGCTCAGATCGGCCAAGACCGTCTCTTTGTCCGTGTCGAGTATTTGCGTCCCGACAGGCACCTTCAAAACGATGTCCTTCCCGTTCAATCCAGACCGGTCGCGCCCCGCCCCTCCGCGCCCGTTGCTCGCCGCGTGGTGCTGCTGATATCTGTAATCAATGAGCGTATTCAGATTCGACGCCGCCTCGAAAATCACGTCCCCGCCCTTCCCGCCGTTCCCGCCGTCGGGGCCGCCGAATTCGATATACTTCTCGCGGTGAAAGCTGACGCATCCGCGCCCTCCGTTGCCGCTCTTCACATATATCTTCGCTTGGTCGAGAAACTTCATTTTCTTTTTCCAAATAAAAATGCACACCGGCAAAACCGGCGTGCATTTTAAACTAAAATCCTTAAAAACGCCCGCTTATACTAAACAACCAATGAATGTATCGTCACTGCACGACATCACTCGCTCTGCGCCGCGCTCGGCTTTTGCCGGATTGCGTTTTGTTTTCTCTTGGCTTTTTATTGCTCGGCGAAAGCCGAGCTTACGCAACCGCTCGTGACCTAAACGAGTCTTTTTAAGCGTCGATTGGTCCTACTTTTCCGAAACCACGGAAACGTACGTCCGGCCGCTCTTTTCGCGGTACTTGACCTTGCCTGCGACCTTCGCAAACAGCGTATGATCCTTGCCCATCGCCACGTTCTCGCCCGCGTGCACCTTTGTGCCGCGCTGCCGCACGAGGATGTTCCCGCCGATCGCCTTCTGATCGCCGTACATCTTGATCCCTAACCGTTGACCGGGACTGTCGCGTCCGTTGCGGGACGACCCGCCTGCTTTCTTATGAGCCATTTCTCTCTCCTGTTAGGCCTTAATGCCCGTAATTTTCAATACCGTGAATTCCTGCCGGTGATTGTTCCGGCGGCGGTAGTTCTGGCGACGCTTCTTCTTGAACACAATCAGCTTGCCGCTCCGCGCCTGCTCCACGATCTCGGCTTCAACCTTCGCGCCCTTGACAACAGGCGCTCCAACGGTCGCTTTTCCGCCTTCGCACACCATCAGCACTTCGGCCAGCTCGATCTTCGCCTTCGCTTCGCCCGGAAGCTTCTCGACTTGAATGACGTCACCTTGGGCAACTTTGTATTGCTTGCCGCCGGTTTTTACCACTGCGAACATGATCTTAAGTCCTTATTATTTATTAGCGCCGCCGCCCCAAACGCGCTCCGCACATCGGGACAAACCGCGAATGGGGCTTAATGAAGGAATCGCCCCTGAATGTCAAGAAAAAGCGACATTTTCCACCCTAAAATCATTAATTACAGGGCGTTAGCCTTATCCTGCTCCCTCGCAGAATACTGCAGAATCGCCTCTACCGGTCGGGACAGCCCCATAAACGGGAGCGGCTGCGGAAGCCTCTTATCCCCCCATAACACGCGCCGGGCCGCATACCAAAGCGCGTAAAGCCCGCCCAAAACGATCCCTTTGCCGATGACATAGACCACGGCAGGCGTACACGCGGCTACTGCCGCTCTGTAATAGGCTTTCCTGATCGGTTTGCTGATCTTCATGATTAACGCATCGCCTTCGGATAATAAATGAGACATCTCTTCTTCTTAACTTCCACCGCAATATCGTCGGCCCCAAGCGGAAATATCTGATGACGATCCCCCTCCACGATAAAAGCCTGAGCATCCGGAAATTTTTCGAGGCGTTCTTTTAAATAATTTCCGTAGGGCTTTACTTCGCTTGTCAGCCAATTGTTAAAAGGAAATGCCTCCGCATGCCTTATCAACAACAAGGCCGCAGAGCGATGCATGAATTCCGTTACATCATGCACAAAATATAGGCGGGCCGTTTCTTCCTTTGAATCGCATCCCTCGTACTTCAGTATCGTTCCTATATATTCTTTTCCGTCTTCCCGCCCGGCTGCCGCAACGGACGATGCGATCTCTTTCATCGCTAACTTAAAATCCGTAATCCTCAATCCGGAAATTGTGTGCTTCTTTCCGCTCATGACGATTCTGGCATCCGCCTCCGACAACGGCGGATTGAAATACAGCCCATAAAATGAGACGCCCGGATTTGTTTTCGTTTCCATCATAACTTCAGAATATCTCTTGCTGCCTTACAAGGCTATCATACCTCTTTTTTTCGCCTCTTTCCGGAAATGTTTACTTTCACGGGTCTCGCGAACATTTACACGATTAATTTTGGTTTATTTCGCGGGCAGGCCCGGCCCTCGCGACGCAAAAACGCTTTTCAGGAGTACGTTCGCCCAATCACAGATGAGGGCTATAGATAACCCGGCCCGTCGATCTCTCGATAACCGCATCCCTCCGGTTTATGCCATAAACCCTTGTTTGTTCCTTGTAATTTTTCTCAATCAAAAA
This sequence comes from uncultured Rhodospirillaceae bacterium, assembly GCA_964446645.1. Lineage (GTDB taxonomy): Bacteria > Pseudomonadota > Alphaproteobacteria > UBA9219 > UBA9219 > CAIXLI01. The sequence goes on along the minus strand of CAYUPD010000059.1, from coordinate 1,243 downwards.
GGCTTCCGCAAACGGAAAGGTTTTCATAACCGCCTCGATGAACGCCCCTCTCTCGTGGACTTCTTGCGCCAACGCATGATCCCCGCAAAACCTTTTGCTTTGTTTTACCGCTTTCTCCGATTCGCTGCGGTTCAATAAATTACTCGCGCAGGCCGCAAAAAAAACATCGATCGTTTTCGTCCTTACCTCATCGTTATAAAAATGCAGCCTGACTCCGATTTCATTGTCTCCGGCCCCTCTCCTCTTCATATCCGCCACAACCGCCGGACCGACGATCTTCAGCTTCTCCTCCGTAGACATCTCTCTGAAGTCTATCCCGTCCAGTCTTGTCCAAATCTGGCTTATCGCTCCAACCCAACGGTTCTCCTGCCACTTCGGGTCGGAATCCTCAAGCGCCGCTGAAAACCAAAAAAATTCATAAGATACGGCTTCGGTCATTCTCTTTCCCCTCATAGCTTAAAATATCCTTCCCTCGCTTTTACGGTTGCGGATAGAGAAGCTTTATTCGCTTGAATGGCATGAAGGATAGCTTTTTACTCTCCGCTACAAAAGCGTTTTCGGCGCTTCCGAAGATTGACCGCGCTGATAAAATTAATTTTTATGGTTAATTCATCTCTCGACCGCGCTCCGGCAACGGCGTGTGCCGGATCAGCCAGATCACGCCAAACAAATCATACGTCCCCCGCACGGCACGGCCCACAAAATCCGACTTCGATATCCCGCATTCGCGCGGCCGGTCGTTCACCGGCGTAAAGACGCATTCGTGCCCGTATAGCTTCAGCAGCGCCGGCATAAACCGGTGCAGCCCGTTGAAAAACGGCAACTCCAAATACGAATCCCTCGGAAACACCTTGAGGCTGCATCCCGTGTCGGGGCAGTTGTCGTTAAGCAGCGCTTTCCTCACTTTGTTCGCAAAACGGCTCGCCAGACGCTTGCCCACCGTATCTCGCCGGTTAACCCTTATCCCCGCCACCAGCGCTTTCCGGTCCTTCCCCTTCATCCACGCCAAATCCTTCCAATACGAAAATAACACCCTTCATTGTATCGGCGGATGGTTCTATGTATCGCGAAATTCTCTGGGATACTGTCGGGAAGCCACTTACAGTCGGTGTCGCACTGTTTCTGCCGCAAAATTTTGATTCAGTTCATTTATCTGTTTCGCTTGACAGTCTGGTTCTATTTGATACCCTGTTTTTCAATTACAGCCGTGATTATTACCGTGATACCCTCACAAAAACATTTA
>CAYUPD010000058.1:0-8000 GCA_964446645.1 uncultured Rhodospirillaceae bacterium | reverse complement strand
AAAGCGTAATAAAGGGTAAGCATGACCGACGTGAGGCCCGCGATGACTCCCGTGGCGATAAGCGCCGACGCCCAGCGGAAGCCGATTTTCTGAAGAGCGAAGGCGACGGGCGACGATACGTTAAGGTCGGTATAGGGAACGAGCGCGGTCAGGAGACCCGATACGATAACGTAGATGACCATGCAAAAACCGAGCGAGGATAAAATCCCAATCGGTACGTCGCGGCGGGGATTGCGCGTTTCCTCGACGGCGACCGAGACGGCGTCAAAGCCGACATAAGCAAAGAAGACTAGCGAAGACGCAGCCAAAACGCCGACGGTTTTTCCGTCCGGCAGGGTCGAAAACCATCCGAACGGCATGAAGGGAGACCAGTTTTCAGGGTGGATGTTAAAAAGCGCGACGGCGATGAAAACGGCAATGGTGATAAGCTTGATGAGGACGATGGCGGCGTTGGTTCGGGAGCTTTCACGAATGCCGATAATAAGAATTCCCATGAGCACAAAAATAATCGCCGCAGCCGGAAGATTAATTAAACCGCCGTCAAAAGGTCCTTGCATCAGATAGGAGGGCAGGGACGCGCCGATGGCCGTCAGGATGTTGTTGAAATAGCCCGACCATCCGTTGGCGACGGCGGCCGTCGCTATGCCGTATTCCAGAAGAAGATCCCAGCCGACGATCCACGCGATAAGCTCCCCGAACGCGGCGTACGAATATCCATAGGCGCTGCCGCATCCGCCGACGCACGAGGCCAACTCAGCGTACGACAATGCCGCCATGACGCAAGGGATGCCGGCGATGACGAACGATAAAACGACGGCCGGGCCAGCTTGCGTCGCGGCGGCGATGCCCGTCAGGACGAAAATCCCGGTTCCGATGATGCACCCGATCCCGAGCAGGGTCAGGTCGAAGGCGGTTAGATATTTTCGCAGCATGCTACGGTCGTATTCGGAATCCGTTTGCGTGATGATCTTTTTACGGAAAAACTGAAGCATGCCGATTCTCCGGAATACAAGGACCTTCCGGTTTTGGCCTTCTTTTCATGGAGGGTCAAGCTTGGTCTTGGTCGGAACTCTTCATCGATTCGAGGAGACGCTCGCAGTCTTTCTCTTCGGCTTCGGCGAGCCGCTTGGCTTCGGCCGCGTTGTTTTTGAAAGCCTCAAGCGCTTCCGTAATGACGGCGACTTTTTCTTTTTGATCCGAGTCTTCGGATTCCGTCCTGAATGTCTCGTCGGTCAGCACGCCTTCGTTCGCGAATTTGGCGCGCGCCATCTGCACCACCGATATCCAGACAAGCGCGAGGGCTAACCCGGTCAACGCGACGAGAACGACTAAATTCTTCGTGCGCGCGCTGGCGGTTTCGGCTTTGCGGCGGTTCATGTTCATTTCGTTTTTATCCGCCTCGACGATTTTTTCGAGCCCGGCGCGCACGGTTTGCCGAAGCATGCGCCCTCCGCCTTCGCCCTCTTTGAAAGACAGGGCGGACGCCTGATCCATCCGGCCCAGCTTGATCAGCGGAAAGACCATCCTTTCCGTAAGGTCTCGGTATTGAGTCGCTAAATCTGTAAGAACCGCGAGCGCCGCCAGTTCGTTAAAGGGCGTAATCGTCTCCAGTTTTTCCAGTTTCTCGAGAGCATGCCGCATAAGGTCGCTGTACTCGCTCATGTTCTTTGCGACATGCGCGGCGTCTTTTTCAAGCAACGTGTTTTTCTCTTTGATCGTCGCGAGATTGATATTGTCCAGCGCGCCGAGCGCAAGAACCGTTCTCTCCGCGTTTTGGTCGACGATGTCCGACATTAACGCATTTACCGTGTTGAGGCCCAACTCGGCGAACACCACAAGGCTCAAAAAGACAATCCCCGCCAAAACGGCCGGAAAAACGATCCTTTGGATGGTTTTGACGTATCTCTTTCTCATAATTCTACAATAAAGGCTTTAAATACTAGCAGCAAGGAAACCCCTCCATAACAAAGACACCATCCACCGATAAATTCGAATCGATTCGGGATTTTGAATTTTTTTTGCAAAGCAGCAACCGCCGCATACTTGTTTAACCTTTAATTAACCTTAATTTTTCATTGTTGAACAAATCCGTGGGGGAGGCTATCTATATTGTAAGCGTTAAGGTTAATGCTTGGTAGGGCGCGCTTCCTCCTGACGTGGTTTGTTGATTAGGTGTGTTGCGGTTATGAAGGCGGATACCCTTTCCATCCTTGCTCGCTTTTAACCATTTAGACAAAGGCTTCCTGATGTCTTTAAACACTTCGCAGGCCCGGACGGCATCTCCCGATAGGCTGGGCTCCCGGCTCAATTCGTTGCAAGACGAAATTGACAGTCTCGTCGAACAGTGGGGAATGGAACGCAATGCGCTCATTCCCATTTTGCAGGAAATTAAACGCCGACATTCCGTCATCAGCGGCTATGCCATGCAGTGCATTGCTGATCGTCTCTCTCTTAGCCCGGCTGAGGTTTATGGAGTCGTCAGCTTTTATTCCTTCCTGAATGAAAAATATCATGGACGCTTCGTCATTCGCCTTTGCCGGACGATCAGTTGCGCCATGGCCGGCAAGGAGGCCGTCGCACGCCAGCTCCAGAACGATCTCGGGATTAAATTCGGCGAAACGACGCCTGACGGAAAGTTTTCGCTCGAATGGGCAAACTGCGTCGGCATGTGCGATCAAGGCCCGGCCATTCTTGTCAACGAGCAGGTCTTCGCAAAAGTAACGCCCGATAAAGTGTACGAAATCATTAAGGCATGCGAAATGATTTATGCGAAAGCTCCGGAGCTTTCGGGGAAAGGAAATCACCATGACCATGGGAAATAATATAACCTTCGCGACAATCCGCCCAGATACCGGGCTGAAGGCTGCGCTGGGCAAGGATCGCGCCGGAGTCATCGCTGCGGTAACTCTTTCCGGGCTTAGAGGCCGTGGGGGCGCAGGTTTTCCGACTGGCATGAAATGGAAGCTCGCTTCCGAAGATCCGGGTAAGAATAAGGTCGTCATTTGCAACGCGGATGAGGGCGAACCCGGCACATTTAAAGACCGGGTCATTTTTTCTGAGTGGGCCGACCTCGTTTTCGAAGGCATGACAATCGCCGGATATGCCATCGGAGCGGCGCTGGGCGTCATTTATCTGCGCGGCGAATACGCATATTTAAGAAAACCACTTGAGGATAGGTTGGCGGCGCGACGCAAAAACGGAACGCTCGGCGACAATATTCTCGGCAAAACCGGGTTTACGTTCGACATCCACATCCACATGGGGTGCGGCGCCTATATTTGCGGCGAAGAATCCGCGCTCATCGAATCTTTGGAAGGCAAACGCGGCGAGTCCCGTAACAGGCCTCCGTTCCCCGTCTCCAAAGGGCTTTTCGGCGCTCCTACCGCCGTCAATAACGTCGAAACCCTTGCTTGGGTTTCCGCTATTTTCGCTCTCGGGCCGGAGTGGTTCAAACATATAGGAACCGAAAAATCTTCAGGCTTTAAGTTGCTCAGCATATCCGGCGACGTCGCTCGCCCCGGCGTCTATGAGTTTCCGATGGGAACCAAGATCAGCCACATTCTCGAAGTCGCGGGCGCGGAAAGGACAAAAGCTGCCGTTATCGGCGGCGGCGCCGGCGTTTTGATCCCGGCTAAGGATTTTCATCGCACGATTTGCTTCGAGGACGTTTCGACCGGCGGCTCCGTCATCGTTTTAAACCAAGATCGCGACCTTTTGGATCTCGTCGAGAATTTCCAAGAGTTTTTTGCGGACGAGTCATGCGGCCAATGCCCGATCTGCCGAATCGGCAACATCAAGTTGCTTGAAGGTATTCGCAGGTTGAAAAGTGGTCAGTGCACAACAAAACATCTTCAGGAGCTTTGTTCTTTGGGGGCAAGTATGCAGGCCGCCTCAAAATGCGGCCTCGGACAGGCTAGCCCGAATGTCTTTCTCTCCGTCATTCAGCACTTTATGGGAGAAGTCATGGGCCGTCCCCAGAAAAACGATCGCGCCGCCAACATGAGGGAAGCGTCATGAGCGAATCTAAAATGGTAGACATTACGATCGACGGCAAAAAGGTTTCGGTTCCGTCGGGCACCATGCTCTTGGATGCCGCAAGGCAAAACGGGTTTCATATACCCACTCTTTGCTTCCATGAAGACTTGTCGCGCGCAGGGTCCTGCCGCATGTGCGTCGTCGAAATCGAAGGGCAGAGGGCCCTGACGGCAAGCTGCGCTTTCCCCGTTACCGCTCCCATCAACGTCAAGACAACCTCCGAGCGCGTTAGGGAATCCCGCCGCCGCACGCTTGAATTCTTGCTCTCGGAACATTGTGGCGATTGCTATGCCTGCAATCGAAACGGAAATTGCGAGCTTCAATCGCTCGCCGCCGAGTTGGGGATTACGTCGTTCCCTTACGGACATCCGAAAGAGAAAAAATATCCGATCGACAATGACAGCGTTTCGATTATTCGCGATCTCGACAAGTGTGTCGATTGCGGCCGGTGTGTCCGCACATGCAAGGAGATTCAAAGCATCGGCGTCTTCGAAGCCGTCGGACGCGGCGACAGGAAGTTTATCGGCACCTATATGAATAAGTCGATGGCGGATGTCGGGTGTATCAATTGCGGCCAGTGTATCGATCGCTGTCCGACGGGCGCTTTGCGCGAACGCGACGCGACGGACGACGTGTGGGCTGCCATCAAGGATCCCACAAAACATGTTGTCATCCAGACGGCTCCCGCGCCGCGCGCGTGCATAGGCGAGGAATTTGGTCTCGAGCCCGGGCATGCCATGACGTGGCAGCTTAATACGGCCCTGCGCATGTGCGGGTTCGACAGGGTTTTCGACACAAACTTTTCGGCCGATTTAACGATTATCGAAGAGGGCACAGAGCTCGTTTTGAGGTTGTTTAAGAACCTTGTCCAAAAAGACAACTCTATGCCTTTGCCTCAGTTTACTTCGTGCTGCCCCGGTTGGGTTAAGTTCTATGAACACGCTTATCCGGAACTTCTGAAGCATGTATCCTCGGCCAAGAGCCCGCAACAGATGTTCGGGCCTTTGATGAAAACGTATTATGCTCAGAAAAACAATATCGATCCGGCGAACATCGTCGTTGTTTCGTTGATGCCGTGTACGGCCAAGAAGTTTGAGTGCGAACGGCCCGAGATGCGCGCCAGCGGATTTAAAGATGTCGATTACGTGATCACGACGCGCGAATGCGCCAAGATGATCCATCAGGCGGGACTGCATCTTCCGTGCCTGCCTCACTCCGATTTCGACGATCCGTTCGGAACCGCATCAGGCTCCGGCGTCATATTCGGCGCGACGGGCGGCGTTATGGAAGCCGCTCTTCGTAGCGTTTTGGAGTTCGTCACGGGTGTCAAGGTTGAGGATATTTTTGCTAACGCCGATATCTTACCGGTTCGCGGTATGGACGGCTGCAGGTTTGTCGAGCTTAAGGTGCCTGAGAAGGTCGGGCCTGTTCCGGCTTTGATTGCGCATCTTGTGCCCGACTGGAAATGGCTGGCGGGCGCGACTTTACGCGTCGGCGTTGCTCACGGCATCAAGAATGCCCGTAAGATACTTGACGACGTTGCGGCGGGCGGCATCTTCAGTACGTGCCATTTCATCGAGGTCATGGCGTGCCCGGCCGGGTGTATCGGCGGCGGCGGCAATCCTATTCCGACGACTCCGCCCATCCGCCAAGCGCGTGCGAATGCTATCTATAAGGAAGACGTCGATTACGGCAAGGGTGGGCGTGTCCGCAAGAGCCACGAGAATCCGGCCGTCTTGAATATCTACAAGGAGTATCTGACCGAGGGGCCGTGTGGCCATAAGAGCCATGAGCTCTTACATACGAGCTATACGCCTCGCGGGAAATATATCGGTAGCTAAGGGGTACTAACAACGAGTACGTGGGGGAGATTCGGATGTCCGTTAATGAATGCGTAGGTATTATCGGTGCGGGCAGAATGGGCTGCGGCATGGCTCAAGTTAGCGCCGAAGCCGGACTTTCTGTCATTTTGATCGATATTCGTCTGAAATCGGTCGAACTGGCCATGCGGTGTATCAACGACAACTTAAATCAAAAAGTTGCCAGCGGAGCTATGACATCTGATGCCAGAGCTGCCGTTCTCTCACGTATAACGACGGGGACGGATTTTGCGCTTCTTCGCAAATGCCAGTTCTGCATTGAAGTTGTGCTTGAGAACGAAGAAATTAAATCCGTTATTCATTCAAAAATCCGCGAAGCCGCCGGCACCGGCATCGTTATCGCCTCGAATACGACCAATTTGTGCATCGAAACGCTCGCTAGAAACGTTGTGGCGCCCGAGAATTTCATGGGCATGATCTTTGCCTATCCGCCTTTAACGGCGCTTGATGTCAAATTGATCCCTAGCACAAAAACATCGCCGGATTCCTTGAGCCTTGTGCAGCGTATTATTCGCGCAATCGGGAAAAACCCGATTGTGCAAGCGGACCGGAAGGAGAAAATTCAGGTCGGCTTTGAGGTTTTGGCTGAGAAGGTGTTCGTCGGGTTGTTGGCTTCGTTCATCCTCGGTCCGATTGCCGTCATGCTGGGGCTGGGGCGTGCCGGGGTTTTGGCCGGAATTGGGCTGAGTTTTATCATCGCTGCGTACCTGATCGTTTGGCTCTGGCGACGGATCAAGGACAGGCAGGTGCGCCTGGTCGCTCTTATGCGGGCCCTGGCTCATGTTGCCGCTGACGATTTGTCGATTACCGTTCCTTTCCTCGATAGAGAGGATTCGTTCGGTAAAATCGCCCGTTTGATCGATACGTTTAAAGTCGTTTCGATGCAGCTCAATAAATCTCAGGAAGAGGAAAAGCAGCATCTCCTTCAGACAAAGATCAAATTGGCTGACGATTTTAACAAGAGTATCGGTCACGTTGTCGACGCTGTGGCTTCGGAAGCGGTCGAGCTGCAATCCGATGCGAAGAATCTTTCCGAGATGGCGGATCAGACCAACCGTCAATCGGCGGCGGTTGCCGCTGCGACGGAAGAGGCTTCGGCTAACGTTCAAAGCGTTGCGGCGGCCGCTGAGGAGCTTTCCGCCTCGATTAACGAGATTAACCGACAGGTCAGCGAATCGTCGGCTGTGGCAATGAGCGCGGTCGATGAGGTCAAGCATACAAACGTTACGGTCGCGACGCTCTCTGAGGCTGCCGAACAGATCGGCGGCGTCGTTAAGCTGATTCAAGATATCGCCGCACAGACGAATCTGCTTGCTCTTAACGCGACGATCGAAGCCGCTCGCGCCGGTGAAGCCGGTAAAGGGTTTGCTGTCGTTGCCAGCGAGGTTAAAAATCTCGCCAACCAGACAAGCAACGCGACGGAAGAGATTTCTAAGAAAATAGGTACGGTGCAAAGCGTTTCCGCCGAAGCGGCTCAGGCTATTCATTCGGTCGGCACGACTATTGAACACATCAGCAATATTTCGGATGCTATCGCTAAGGCTATTCAGCAGCAGACGGAAGCGACCCGCGAGATTTCCAAGAATGTTCAAGAGGCGACGGCGGGCACAAACGAGGTTTCGTCGAACATTCTCAAAGTCACCGATGCGACGACGGAATCGCGTACCGGCGCGGAGAAGGTTCTGACGTCTTCGGGCAAGCTCACCCAAGAGGCGGAGCGTATGCGCAAGGAAATCGAAACCTTCCTTAAGAAGCTCCGGGAAGGCTGATCCCGGCAAATCCGGGTTGCTAACGATATGAGGGTCTGTCCCGGCGGCTGCCGTTGCTGCAAAAGCGGCGGTGGGGCGTTCGTTTGGTGCGCCCGGCGGGAATTGCAAAACATGCTTTTTGCATGTTTTGGGTTCGCTTCGCTCACCCTCGGCTTCGCCTCGCGCCAAACGCTCCTGACCGTCGCGTTTGGTGAACCCGTGTGGGGCCTTCACACACCGGACGAACCAAATAAAAAAAGGGCTTATTAGCCCCTTTTTATTTGGTGCGCCCGGCGGGATTTGAACCCACGACCCCCGGTTTAGGAAACCGATGCTC
>CAYUPD010000057.1:0-8001 GCA_964446645.1 uncultured Rhodospirillaceae bacterium | reverse complement strand
AACTCCCGACCTTGGCTTTACGAAAGCCCTGCTCTACCCCTGAGCTACAACGGCACAAGTCGTGACAGGCGTTTGCTCATAAAGGCTTCCGCGCGCTTCGTCAATGAATTTTGGCTCGACTTTAACAGCGGCCTTGCGTATATCCGTCGGGACGGAAAGATTCGCCGTTAAGGCTCATTCAGGAGACGTTTCATTATGCCTTATGTCGTTACAGAAGCTTGCATCCGGTGCAAATACATGGACTGCGTCGAGGTCTGCCCCGTGGATTGTTTCTACGAGGGAGAAAACATGCTCGTCATCAACCCCGACGAGTGCATCGATTGCGGCGTTTGCGCTCCCGAATGCCCCGCAGCGGCTATTTTGTCGGACACCGACCCCGCCGCGACGAAATGGGCCGACGTTAACCGTAAATACTCGGCCCTATGGCCCAACTGCACGCACAAGAGCGGCGTTCCGGCTGACGCCGACCAATGGAAAGATGTTCCCGACAAGTTCGCAAAGTTCTTCAGCGAGAAGGCCGGGAAGTAAGTCGATTGGTTAATAAAAAGCGAATCTTCACGCCTCGCGTTAGCTATTTGGTTAATTTTTGACCGTTTTTAATCGATGTATCTCGTTGAAATATAACGAAATACATACATATACGCGTGAAAGTTTTGTAATAATTGCTAATAAATGGTATATATACCCCGGCGTTGGGCATCGCCGTAACAAAGCCGAAAAGGTGAAGAGACAAAAAACGGGAAAAGATTGTTTCGTTTCCGTTTCAGTATCTGCCTCTGTTTTGTCACGATGATGTGTCAAAAGCCGTAGTTGGTTCTATTAGTCAGGAAAAGGATCGTTAGCATGGCCGAGAAACTAGAATTCAAAAAGGGCGATTTTGTCGTTTACCCCGCTCACGGCGTTGGCCGTATCGAAGGCGTCGATGCGTTCTCCGTTTCGGGTCAGGACGTTATGTTGTACTCGATCTCGTTCGAGCAGGATCGCATGCGCCTTAAGGTTCCCGTCTCCAAAGCGAAGACGTCGGGGCTTCGCCGTTTGTCGTCGCGCGACCGCATCAAGGAAGCCTTGTCGACCCTTCAGGGCCGCTCGAAGGTTCGCCGCGTGATGTGGAGCCGCCGCGCTCAGGAATACGAATCCAAGATCAACTCGGGCGATCCGGTTTCGATTGCCGAAGTGGTACGCGATTTGCATCGCGGCTCGGATCAGCCGGAGCAGTCGTACAGCGAACGCCAGATTTATCAGGCCGCGCTAGAACGTCTGGCGCGCGAGCTGGCCGCCGTCGAGAAGATCGATCAGGAGAAAGCCACAATCAAGCTCGAGACCGTTCTGACGAAGGAACGCGAAAAGCGGGCTGCGTAATAAGTTTTTAGAGTAGAGCCTAAAAAGGGCGGGGTTTCATAAAAACCCCGCCCTTTTTGTTTTATCGGCGCTATGCAATGCCCGACATGAAAGTATTTTTTCGTGTTACACATAGTCCGTTGTATTCATGGCCTGCCCGGCAGAGATAAAATGGATGTTCTCAACTATATATGGCTGAACAATAAACAGCATTACGACGCTGAAAAATTTTTCAGCGAATCTCCGATACCGCGCGAGTATCTAAGCCATGCCGCCGAGACAGCCGGGAAAAACCCGGAGGTTAAATTTTACGTTTGGGTGGATTTCGACGAAATAAATCCACAAAAAATCCGTTTTGACGAAGATCGTTATCCCAAGCCTTACAACCTCTTCTTCAAAAACCTAAAGGACGTAAAAGCATACAACGAAAATCCATATCTCGCGGATTCATCGGCAAGTTTCTGGAAAAAAATCGATTTGCTGAGGCTCTATGTCGTTCAGCATGTCCTTTCAAACGAAAAAGTTTCGACGGCATATTACAGCGACTTCGACATGAATATTCCGAGGCTTTCATCGTCCCTAGTTCAAACGCCGCTAAAAAACGTAGGTTTTGTATTTTGTTACGATTTCGATCTAGCCGGTTTGTTTTTTGAGAATGGTTTTCTCGGCATTGATGGATTAAACGACAGAAGCCTGCGCTGGCTGAAAACGTTCATTTCTTCGGCCATTAAAAGTTACGATAAATACCCGAACGGCTGGAACGTCTATTGCAAAATTGCCCAATCCATATGCCGTTCCAAAAAGTACGAGGCTGTCGTCGATTTGGAAAAATACGGCTTCCTCGCCAGCACATTGTGGGGCGCCGGATCGATCGGCGGACGCGTCTCTTTCAAGGACATAACGGCCCAAGAGGTAAAACGGCCCTCTTTTCCGCAATCGGCCGCATACAATAACGCTGTCGGCGTCATATCGCCTTAATTCTTATCCCCGACCGCCCACGGTCATCCGTTCGAGCTTGATGGTGGGCTGGCCGACGCCGCACGGAACGCTCTGGCCGTCCTTGCCGCATGTGCCGACGCCTTTATCGAGCGCCGTGTCGTTGCCGACCATGCTTATGCGCTTCAAGGTTTCGAATCCCGAACCGACCAGCGATGCGCCCTTCAGGGGCCGCCCGAGCTTGCCTTTGTCGATCTCGTAAGCCTCGCTCGCCGTAAAGACGAACTTGCCCGAGGTAATGTCCACCTGCCCGCCGCCCATGTCGGGAATGTAAATACCCTTATCGACCGAGGCGATGATTTCTTCCTTCGCATAGGTGCCGGGCCGCATGATCGTATTCGTCATGCGCGGGATAGGCGGGCATGCATAGCTTTCGCGCCGCCCGTTGCCCGTGGACTGGCTTCCCATCAGGCGCGCGTTGAGCCTGTCCTGCATGTAGCCGACCAAAATGCCGTCTTCGATCAGGGGCGTGCATTGCGAAGGCGTGCCTTCGTCGTCGATGCTGATCGAGCCGCGCAAAAAGTCGAGGGTGCCGTCGTCCACAATCGTGACGCCGGGAGCGGCGATTCTTTCTCCCATCAGGCCCGAAAAGACGGACGTTTTTTTGCGGTTGAAGTCGCCTTCAAGGCCGTGGCCGATCGCTTCGTGCAGCAAAACGGCGGGCCAGCCGGGGCCGAGAACGACCGTCATTTCGCCGGCAGGAGCCTCGACGGAATCGAGGTTGACCAAGGCCTTGCGCAACGCCTCGTCCGAAATCTTCTGCCATACGGACGGATCGAACCAGCGCGCATAGCTTGCGCGGCCGCCGCCGCCCTGCGCTCCAGCTTCCATGCGGTCGCCTTGGCGCGCGACGACGCCGATGCTGAGGCGCACGAGGGGCCGCACGTCCGCCGTGCGCCATCCTCCGGCGCGAACGATCTGCACGGCCTGCCAACTGGCGGCAAGCGACGCGCTGACCTGATGCACGCGCGGATCGCGGCTTCGAATGTAGGCGTCGATCTCCTGAAGAAGTTGGATTTTCTCCTCAAAGGCATGGCCCAAAAGCGGATTGGCGTCGTCGTAAAGATGGCGGTTTGTGCCGACGGGCGGCAAAGACATGGTTCCCGAACGCCCGGCCTGCGCGGCGCGAACGGTTTGGCCTGCGCGGTGGATGGCGTCCTCGTCGATCAGGACAGAATGAGCATAGCCCGTTGTCTCGCCGGATACCGAGCGCAGGCCGAAACCCTGCGTGGTGTCGAAAGAGGCGCTTTTAAGCTTGCCGTCGTCCCAAACGAGGCTTTCGGACTGGCAGTATTCCAAAAACAGCTCGCCGTCGTCCGCGCCCAAAAGAGCGTCATCCAGTGTTTTTTCGACTGCGCTACGGTTAACGCCGGTATTGGCGAAAAAGAGGTCGTCGGTAAGGGATAGAGAAGGCATAAGAAACCGTTAAATGACGAAGTGCATCGATCAAGCTACGCGAGCGAATGAAAGGATTCAAGCTCTTGCCGTAAAGCGAAACAATGTTATATATGAGGCTATTGCAATGGAATGTCATTGTTGGACCATGAAGAATATCGATGAATTGAACGCCGCCATCCAAGAGATGTGCAACGACCAGCCTAAAGCGCGCAATGCCTTACTCGTTCTCGCAAGCTACCTTGAAACCGGAAACCCGGAGCAAAACATTGCTCAAAGTCCGGCGGACGCCCTAAAATGCTATATCAGAGCCGCGATTATGGGGTCTACGGACGGCTATTTGGGCACAAGCCGTCTTTGTCATAAGATATGCCTATCGGCAGAAGACGATCAGATCAAAATCAAGACTGAGCACGCCGACTTAGGCCTGTCCATATGTCCGCCGCATGTCATAACCCAGCACGCCCATCCCGAGATCGCCGTTTTTATCGGAGAGACCTGCGAGCACACGGCCCGCTGTTGCGCGGAACATGGTCTTTCGGAGCGCGCCCGCGCCTATTATGAGCACGCTGCGGCATATTATAACCTTGCCTTGAAAATCGTCGATCCGATAGAGCCGACAAGCGTATCGACGATGTACCAAGCTAAATTTGCAGGACTATTCGATATTCCCCTGACATCCGAAGACAGAGGATTGGGACGGGACGCATCGGCATCGATCATCCGCATTTTTGACCCATTTGGCCGTCATATCGACTGTTTAGCTTTGTACAGTTGGATGATTACGCCCAATAAGCCGCGCGCCTTCTTCCTTCATAAGGTTGAAAAAGCCGTCGCATATCCTCCGAAGCTCGTCTTTTTCAGCGACTTCCAAAAATTGGCTACGCTTGCCGCGGCCAGTCGATTGGAAACAGAAGCCGTCAGAATCCTTTTGTATGAGACGTACAAAACATACAATTCAACGTTCGAAGACGTGCGGCACCTTTTTCCGAACGACGGAAAAGCGGTCCTGCCCGAAAGGCCCCCGGCAACGGCGCAAGCGAAAGCTATGTCCGAATGGGTATGTCTCCTCTGAAGGCCCGTTAAGCCTCTTTCTCCATGACGTCCTTAACCTTCCCGGCGAGTTGCTTCAGCGTAAACGGCTTGGCCAGAAAGTAGATTTTTTCGCCGGACGTGAACTGCTCGCGCAGGCGGTCTTCGGTATATCCGGAGACGAAGATGAACTTAACCGTCGCCCACTTGTCGTTTTTACGGATATTTTTGTAAAGCGTCGGGCCGTCCATCTGAGGCATCACGACGTCGGAAACGATGAGGTCGATCTTGCCGCTTTCTTTTTCCATGACCTCGATGGCTTCTTCGCCGCTGCGGGCTTCCAGTATGTTGTAGCCCTTGTTGCGCAGCGCGCGCGCCGAAAACACGCGCACGGCGTCTTCGTCCTCGACCAAAAGGATCGTCCCTGCCCCGGTTAAGTCCGGGCCCGGCTTGTCCTCGCGGGCATCTTCCGGCTTGGCCTCTTCTTCGCCTGCGGCGGGCTCGTAAACCGGCAAGAAGACGTGAACCGTGGTGCCGACGCCGACCGTGCTCTCGACGCCGATAAAGCCGCCCGTCTGGCGCACGATGCCGTAAACGGTCGAAAGGCCGAGGCCGGTGCCGGAACCGATTTCCTTGGTTGAGAAGAACGGCTCGAAAATGCGTTGCAGGTTTTCGGGCGGAATGCCGATGCCGAGGTCGGCGACCTCGATTTCGACATAGCGGCCCGGAGGCATATCGTCCTGCCCGCGCATGATGTGGGTCTCCTGCCTGTGGTCGTGGGTGCGGATGGTGACCGTCCCGCCGTTGGGCATGGCGTCGCGCGAGTTGACGACGAGGTTGATGATGACCTGCTCGAGCTGTCCCTGATCGACCTTGACGAGGCCGACGTTGCGGCCGTGGATCATTTCGAGCTTGATTTGAGCGCCGATGAGGCGGCGCAAAAGGTTGGCCAATTCGGACAGAACGTCGGCAAGGCTTAAGACCTTAGGCTGCATCGTCTGCTGGCGCGAGAAAGCGAGCAGTTGCCGGACGAGGTTAGCGGCGCGGTTGCCGTTCTGCTTGATCTGCATAATGTCGTTAAAGCTCTGATCGCCTGGTTTATGGCGCTGGAGCAACAGGTCGCAGAAGCCGATCATGGCCGTCAGAAGGTTATTGAAGTCGTGAGCGACTCCGCCCGCAAGCTGGCCGATGGCCTGCATTTTCTGCGACTGGGCGAATTGAACCTGCAAATGCTTTTGATCGGTCGCGTCGATGAAATAGAGCATCAACCCGCTTTGCTCAGTACCCGCGGTTTCGTCGGCCGCGCCGACGAGTCCGAAGCGCTTGACGTAAACCTGAGTGATGATTTCGCGGTCGCTGGCCAATTTGATCTCGAGAGGCCTCAGAAGGTCGGTGCCGCCAAGGACGCCGGATAGTTTGTCGATCATGTCCTTGCGGTCCGTCTGAGCGATCAGCTCGGCCAGCTCTGTTCCGACGATGCCGCCCTTGGCGCGGCGGCTGATGGCGTAGAAGGCATGGTTGCACTCCATGACCTTATATTTCCCGTCGACGAGCAAAATGCCGATGGGAGCTTCGGCGAACAGTCTCTGGAAGCGATGCTCGGACACCGATAAAGCCTGCTGCCATTCGCGTTCGGGCGACTGGTCGCGAACGATGGAGCGCGTGCGAAGGGATTTTCCGTCCTCGTCCATGACGACGCTTTGCGTGATGACGACGGGGAAGACGCTTCCGTCGCGGCGGCGCATAACGGCCTCGCCCATCGCGTCGCCCTGAGCGCCCATGGTAATGGCGTGCGCGGCGGCGCCTCTCGGAGGGTCGCGCAAGACGTCGTGCAGGCGAACGTTGCCCTTAACGAGGTCTTCGGGCAGGACCTGAAGCCAAGCGGAGAGCGTTTTATTGGCGAAGCGGAAGAGTCCGTGCTGATCGACGGAATAGATGCCGACGGGAGCGTTTTCCATAAAGTCGATCAGCTTGGCCTGCTCGTCCTGCATGGCTTTTTCCATGCGGCGGCGTTCGCTGATGTCGTCGAAGCGCCAATGGTAATAATTCGCATAGCCTTCCAGGGGGCGAGCGACGATGCGCCGCCATTCGATGACCTTGCCGCCGCGAACGATCGGCAACTCGGCGATTCCGGCATGGCCTTTTTGGAGGGCGGAACGAATTTGGCTGAAGTGGTCCGAGGCCGCCTGCGAGGAAGAGAAACGGGTGGCCAGAGCGTCTTCCGCGTTTTGGGAGCCGAGATCGATCCAGCCTCGGAAAGCCCTGTTGGCGAGAACGAGATTGCCTTTTTCGTCGGTGATGAGCTGGGGTGTCAGGACGCTATGAAAGGCCTCGCGCAGAAGAAACTCTTGGCGATTATCGGGACGGGAGCTTTTAAACAAGCGGCAGGTCGCGCCCGCGGCGCCGAAAAGCATAAGCGTCGAAATGACGCTTACGGCGATCTGCAGGCCGCCGGAAAGGAAGTGAGGCATCAGGATGGCCAAAGTCCCGACGCCGGTCATGGCGGCGATTCCCCAAAGCGTCGCGGGGATGACGTCATGAGGAGCACTTTTCCGGACAGGTCGTTTTGCCGGAAGAGACTTAGCCTCGGAGGTGCGAATTTCGTTCATGAAAGGAATCGGTACTATTTTTAGCCTTAACGGAGCCGAAAAACGCGCGCGGATTCTCGGTTTGACGAACAATACAAATCTCCCCTTAACAGGGTCTTAACAGGCGGTTTTATAGTGGTTTTTGCCTCTATTTTAAAGTTTGGGAGATGAAATTCAGCGAAAAAATCGTCAAAAATACGGAATCGAAAAAAGAGAAATGGCGGTTGACTTTCAGGCATCGAGGCGTCAAAACAACGCCTCCTATCGATGCTTTTTGCATCGATAGGTTTGTCGCGGGGTGGCCTGTCCTCCGAAGCTCGAAGAGCGAAGGAGGAAGCAGCCCGCCCTAGCTTTTGCGAAGCAAAAGCGTAAGACTGTTAAAAGCTACCGGGCTGGGTCCGGTAGAGGATTGTGTATCGCGGGGTGGAGCAGCCCGGTAGCTCGTCAGGCTCATAACCTGAAGGTCGTTGGTTCAAATCCAACCCCCGCAACCAATTCAAATTCATAGACAATCAAAATACCGCATTCGCCCTGCGGGCGAAGCAGCCCGTCTCGATAAAAAACGATTCACTGGATCGTTTTTTATCTTCGACCTCCTCAGGCTCATAACCTGAAGGTCGTTGGTTCAAATCCAACCCCCGCAACCAATTCA
>CAYUPD010000056.1:0-8190 GCA_964446645.1 uncultured Rhodospirillaceae bacterium | reverse complement strand
ACCGTTTTGGCCCAGATCGTTTTCGGCTCTCCCCTCCGTTGGCTTCTTATCATCGCCCCGCTCGGCTTCATCATGGCCATGAACTTTTCTATGGCCACGATTAGCCGCTCGGGACTTAAGACGCTCTTCTTCCTCTTTTGCGGAACCATGGGCCTTTCTATGGGCGCGATCTTCTTGTCGTTCTCGGATGCCAGCATCGCGCGCGCGTTCTTTATCACCGCTGCAACGTTCGGCGCCATGAGCCTGTGGGGCTATTCGACGAAAGCCGATTTGTCCGGCTTCGGCGCTTTCCTGATGATGGGCGTCTTCGGCCTCGTCATCGCGTCGCTCGTCAACCTCTTCATGCTCTCGTCCATGCTGCAATGGATGGTGTCCGTCGCGGGCGTCGTCATCTTCACGGGGCTAACGGCGTGGGACGTTCAGCGCATCAAGCAGACGTACGCCGAATCCTACGGCGCGGAGGCTAACGATAAAATCGCCGTCTACAGCGCGTTGTCGCTTTACCTGAACTTCATCAACGCGTTTCAGTTTATTCTCTCGTTGACCGGGGGACGGCGCGATTAACTTCGGTTCTGCATAAAACGAAAAGCCCGCCGGAAGGCGGGCTTTTTTATTTTATTCTCCTTCATGCGGAGGAATGGGGATCGTCCTCTTTTCCGGATCGTGCAGATAGGTATTAAGCGTCACCACGGCCGTATCGACGCGCGGAATCGGCAGCGGCTTCTTGGCCGACAGCTCGGCCATAAAATGCGCCATCGCCCCCGCGCCTTCGGTGTGAAACGCCCGGCGGCCCAGATTGTTGAGCGGATACCATAGCGCGCGGTCTTCGGCCCGAAGCCACAGGAATTGCGCCGGAGCCAAAACGCCGCCGTTGCTGCGCGCCCACTGTAACGCGCCCAGAATGGCCGTCGTGCGCCACGCATACTGGTCGAGAATTGGGACGATCTTTTTCCCGACAGCCGGATCCGCGAGAATTTTCTCTATTTCGGCGTTGACTTCTTTCGTCGGGCGAAAGCCTTTTTCGGGAGACCAGCAAAGCGCCAGCCGCGCCAAAAGCGCTTCGCTTTCTTCGCGGCGCTGAACCCCCTTAAGGGCGAACGCCGCCAAAAGAGCCCGAATGTGAACAGGCGTTGAGGACATTCCCCGCCAACGCGGCCCCAACTGATGGATAAACGCGCGACGAACCGCGTCTTTGTCCGGAATGCCGTTCGTAAGGGAAATGCGGCACCACGAAATCCATTCCTCCGGCGACAGCGCCTCGGCAAACAACGGCAATTTATCGGGAATGGGCGCTCCCGGAATACGCCCGCTTTTCGACGGATTGAATTTCACGATGGGCGAAATAACCGGCCAAATTTTGGCTTGCGCCGCGATAAGCGCTTCGAGCGAAAACTTCGTCATGTATTTCGTATACGGAGACAAAAACAAAATCCGCCCGCCCAGCCAGACAAGAAACGCGATGATGGGCCACCGGTAAAAATGCATCGCCTCGGCACCAAGCGTGCCAAGAGACACTGTCGATACGCGGTAATAGTCGAGAACCTTGTCTCCCGGCACTTGATTGAGATACGCGCTGCTGAAACACGCGTTCGTCAGGCCGACAACCTGCGTCGTGGGGGCCGCCGCCTCGACTGACGCAACGCGCAGCCAATCGAGACAGGCGTCGTAGCGGTGCGAAAACAGGTTGAGAACCCAAAGTTCGCCGAAGCGCACCCACCTCAAAAAATAGTCGAGCCAGAAATCCCCGGTGATCTGCCAAAATACCCACAGCAGCACCATCACGAGGATGAAGATCATCAAGAGAATGACGCCGGGTTCGCCTTGATTTGCCTGACTCATGAACGACCGTACTTCTTTCTTTTCTCAAAAACGAAGAGCGCGATTCTGCCCGAAAACACGCTGTTTCGCAACCCTGTCACGCCCGAAGCTTCTTAATAATCGCGTCGAGCTGATCGAAATCCGCATAGTGCAGCGTTATCGTGCCGGACGTGCCTCGGTTGACGATTTTTACCTTAATCCCGATGAAGCGTTCCAGCTCTTTTTCCAAGGCCAAAACGTCCGCGTTTTGCTCGGGCCCCGCCCGTTTCTTATGTACTTCCGGATTGTCCTGATCGCGCTTGGCAAGCAATTCCGCCTGACGCACGCTAAGGCCGCGTTTTACGATGTCGCGCGCCAGCGCCAGCGGATTTTTCGTCGGCACCAACGCCCGCGCGTGCCCTGACGTCAGCTTGCCTTCCGAAATCATCTTCTGGACTTCGTTCGGCAGCGACAACAGTCGCATCATGTTGGCTATATGCGGGCGGCTTTTGCCCACGATCTTGCTCAGAGCCTCTTGGGTGTGGCCGAATTCGTCGATCAGCCTTCTGTACCCTTCGCCCTCCTCAATCGGCGACAAGTCTTCGCGCTGGACGTTCTCGATAATCCCGAATTCCATCGCCTCGCGGTCCGTCAGTTCGCGAACCATGACGGGCACGTCGTGTTGGCCCGCGATTTGCGCCGCGCGCCACCGGCGCTCGCCCGCGATAATCTCATAGGCGTCCCGCATACCCGCCTTGGGCCGTACCAACAGAGGCTCTAAAATCCCGCGCTCGCGGATCGATGCCGCAAGCTCCTGCAGCGCTTCTTCGTCAAAATGGCGACGCGGCTGGAAAGCCCCCGAAGACAGCCATGCCGCTGGAAGCCTCTGTACGCTGCCCGCCTTGGGCGCGGGCGCAGCGGAAGCGGCGGCTGCAGGGCGCGCGGAAGGCTGATAGGCCGCATCGACATCGCCGAGCAAGGCAGACAGGCCGCGGCCGAGGGGAGACGGTTTGGAGGAGGGGACGCTCATGCTTTCTTTTTCCTTTTTAGAATTGTTCTAAATTGTTTCATTCGCCGACGGCCTGCTGCGGCTCTTCGGCGTCTTCTTCTATCGCCTCGACGGGTTTTCCGGAAAACCCGAACTCGCGCTTCAATAATTCGCTGGCAAGCTGCATGTACGCGCGCGACCCGCTGCATTTAAGATCGTACAGCAAGACCGGCTTTCCGTGCGACGGCGCTTCGGAAACCCGCACGTTGCGCGGAATGACCGTTTCGTAAACCTTGTCTCCGAAGTACGCGCGCACATCGCTGGCCACCGCGTCGGATAAGCTGTTGCGCTTGTCGTACATCGTTAAAACGACGCCCTGAATTTCCAATTGCGGATTAAAGCGCTCGCGGACCGCCTCGATCGTTTGCAAAAGACTCGACACGCCCTCGAGCGCGTAATACTCCGGCTGCAACGGCAGAATAATTCCCTGCGACGCAACCAACGCATTCAACGTGATGAGATTGAGCGACGGCGGACAATCGATAAAAATAACGTCGTAGTCCTTCGCACTGCGATCAAGCGCGTCTTTCATGCGCGATTCACGGCGCTCGGTTGTCACGAGCTGGATTTCAGCGCCCGCCAAGTCCGTCGAAGACGTTATGACGGATAAATTCGGAACTGCCGTCGGTTTTGCGACATCTTCCACCGACAGACCATCGAACATCAATTCGTAACATCCCGTGCCGCGCTCTGCCCGCATAAAGCCGAGGCCCGTCGAGGCATTCCCCTGCGGATCGGCATCGACAACGAGCACACGCTTGCCGACGGCGGCCAGCGCCGTCGCAAGATTGACTGTTGTGGTTGTTTTTCCAACGCCGCCTTTTTGGTTGACGACGGAGAGTATGCGGCAGGAGGAGGTCATTTGAAAAATTGTGTCTAGTGTTTTGATTTATATCGAAGATTTCCTATCTCTAGAACCACGCCGGTATCGTCGCTTATGCTTTTGTGCGTTTTCAAGGAGAATGTCCAATATTTCTTCGCTTGTGTCAATTCTTCGCTTGCGTTTTGCCCCTTCAAAAACAGGCAAAGACTATCCTTTTGAATCAATCTATTGGCATACTTCAACAATTCGGGAAGCGCTTTCAGCGCGCGGGCTGTTATAACGTCCGCTTTAAAGCCTTTTATGTCCTCTACGCGCTCCCGGCGAATGTGGACGTTGAGCTCAAGCTCATCGACAACAGCCTTCAGAAAATCGGCCTTTTTCCCCGTAGCCTCGATAGAATGGACGCAGAGGGGTCTATTTTGCTCCCTGGCCAATATTGCCAGCACAAGCCCCGGAAACCCCGCCCCGGCCCCCATATCGGCCAGAATCCGGGCGTTTTGGGGGATAAACGGCATTAGCTGGGCGCTATCGAGGAAGTGGCGCGTCCATATTTGGGGCACTGTGCTGGCCGCAACAAGGTTCATTTTCTCATTCCACGAGATTAGCCTTTCCTGATAGGTGGTTAGCCTGTGGATTGTTTCATGCGAAACGGGAAACGCCTGTAAAAAGGCCTCTTTTGCGTCGTTCATGCGCTTTTCTTCCGGCTTTATGCGGCTTATTGCTCGTCCGAAGCCTTATTTGTAGCCCTTTTCTCTCGCTTTACATAGCGCAAAAGTGAAATAACCGCCGCCGGGGTCATTCCGGGTATGCGCGAGGCCGCCCCAAGCGTCTCCGGCTTCACCTGACGAAGCTTCTGGCGGATTTCCGTCGATAGCCCTCCTATCGCGTCTACGTTCAGGTCTGGGGGGAGTCTTAGAGCTTCGTCTTTTCTGAATGCCCGGATGTCGCTTTCCTGCCGTTCGATATATCCGGCGTATTTGCCGTCGATTTCCAATTGCGCCGCTATATCCGGGGAAATGCCGGAAAGTTCGGGCCACAGGGCCGTCAATTTCGGCAAATCGATCTCCGTGTGCGAAATAAGCTCCAAGGCCGAGCGCATAACCCCGTCTGCGTTGATTTTGATGCCCGCCGCCGCAAGCCTGTTCGGAGACGCCCGCAGGCTCTCTAAAAGCGTCCGGGCGGATTTAAGCCTCTGCATCTTTCCGTCAAAGACCGCTCTCCTCTCGGGCCCCACACAGCCTATTTCTATGCCTCTCGGCGTCAACCTCTGGTCAGCGTTGTCCGATCTTAGCGTCAGGCGATACTCG
The DNA here is from genome assembly GCA_964446645.1 of uncultured Rhodospirillaceae bacterium. Taxonomy (GTDB): domain Bacteria; phylum Pseudomonadota; class Alphaproteobacteria; order UBA9219; family UBA9219; genus CAIXLI01. The sequence goes on along the minus strand of CAYUPD010000056.1, from coordinate 3,215 downwards.
GCCCGCGACGTAAACATGCGGTATGGCTCCGTTACGCCGCGCGTTATCAGATCGTCAATCAGCACGCCGATGTACGCCTGCGAACGGTCAACCGTAAACGGCGGCGTCCCTTGAAGCTTAAGCGCCGCGTTCAATCCCGCGATAAGCCCCAGCGCCGCCGCTTCTTCGTATCCCGTCGTTCCGTTGATTTGCCCCGCAAAATACAAATTCTCTACGTGCTTTGTCTCCATCGTCGATTTCATCTCGCGCGGATCGCAAAAATCGTATTCTATTGCGTAGCCGAAACGAAGAATGCGGACTTTTTCCAGCCCTTTGATAGAATGAATAAATTCGTCCTGAACATCGCACGGAAGCGATGTCGAAATGCCGTTCGGATAAACCGTGTCGTCGTCGAGCCCTTCCGGTTCTAAAAATATCTGGTGCCGCGTCTTGTCGGCAAAACGCACGATTTTATCCTCAATCGACGGACAATAACGCGGCCCAACCCCCTTGATCTGGCCCGAAAACAACGGCGCTCGCGAAAAATTCGCGCGTATCGCTGCGTGCGTTTTTTCGTTCGTATGTGTTATGCCGCACGCTATCTGCGGGTTCGGCAATTTTTTTGTAAGCGCTGAAAACGCCTCCGGCTTCTCGTCGCCTTCCTGTTTTTCTAAAATTGCCCAATCAATCGTTTTGCCGTCAAGCCGCGCGGGCGTTCCCGTTTTAAGCCGCCCCAAAATAAATCCGGCGCGCTCCAGCGCAACGCTCAATCCATTGGACGGCGGCTCTCCGATGCGGCCCGCCGGAGTTTGCTTTTCTCCTTGATGGATGATCCCGCGCAGAAACGTTCCCGTCGTAACGATCACCGCGCGCGCGCGAATTTCTTCGCCCGCGATTGTAACGACGCCTTCGATGTTTCCTTTTTTCGAAAAAAGCAAATCTTCCGCCGCGCCTTCCCGAATTTCCAAATTCGGCTGCGCCTCTAGCGCCGCGCGCATCGCCTTGCGATACAGCTTGCGGTCTTCCTGCGCTCGCAGGCCCTGCACCGCCGGGCCTTTGCTTCGATTGAGCACGCGAAACTGTATCCCCGCTTCGTCCGCAACGCGCCCCATCACGCCGTCGAGCGCATCAATCTCCCGAACCAGATGTCCCTTGCCCAAACCTCCGATGGCCGGATTGCACGACATCTCGCCGACCGTTTCGATCGTATGCGTCAACAAAAGCGTATGCGCTCCAAGCCGCGCGGACGCCGCCGCCGCTTCGCATCCCGCATGGCCCGCGCCGATAACGATGACATCGTATAAAATCATCGCGGACAGATATGAGATATCGCGCCCAAATGCAAATAAATCGAGCAAGAATCTTTCGCAAAAAACGCCGCCGATTAACTCTATTCTTATCTTTCGTCGTTATCCTGAACATATCCGGAAATTCGCAAACCGGCCCCGCTTTCATCAACAGGCCTGGCATGGGGCATTATTTATCTCTCGACGATCTGCAATTGATTTTCGGCGCCACGCGCGAACGTCTTTCGCGCGAGCGGGGAGAAATTCTTTCTTTGGCTCCGCTGCCGCCCGGATTTAATCCGGATTCCTACAGCTTTGCTTATTTGCGCGCGGAACGCTTCGGCCTCGACGCCATCTTGGAACGCCTCAAAGAAGTTGCGTGGCTCCCTTTGCATATCGACCCTCAGGCAGAGTTTCTTCAGGGCAACAAGGGCGCTATGAAAAAATGGCTCGCGGCTCCGACGCCGGAAGCCCCCAGCGCGTCTCATTTTGGTAACGATTTTGCTCATGCCCTCACGAGGGTTGCTTTGATCTTCGGTTGGGAAAGCGCGGAGTTTCATTCGGCAGCTTCACGCCTCGGAACGCTGTTTCACGACCTATCCTGCCTGATCGGCCTTATTTTCTACGGAACATGGATGGCTGAAAACCGCATTCCCGGCCTTGTCGTTTCAGACCCTTCCGATTTGGGCCTTTTGGCTAAGGAACTTTCGGCCCTCGCGCTCCCGCCGCCTCAATCCGGCAACGAAACGAACGAAAAACAGGGAAAAACAGGCCGAAGGCGCGGCAAACCCCATCTTCGCGTCATTGAAAACTCGAATTGGCCCGGCGGCTCCGGTCATCCGCCATCTTAGCTCTTTGGCCCTCTTAAAAAATTAGGCATACTCCGCCTCCGACGGCTGTTTTGCATTTTTAGCAGAACCGTCTATTTTATCTCCTACTGGTCATGACGACAAAGCACATCATCCCCCGACAAAATCGCCGCCGCCGCGATCCCCGTCGCGTTGACCGCCGACAGAAAAGACCTTCGCTTCCCGATTTCAAGGGATTGCTCGACGGATTCGTTCAGGGCGTCATCGTCCACCGTAATTTTAAACCCCTTTATGCCAACGACGCGTTTGCCCGCGTATTCGGCTACGACAGCGCCGACGACATCATGGCCCTGCCCCTGTTACGCTCGCTGATCCCCGACGACGTGTGGCCGCGCTTCGAGGTCGATTACGACGAGATGATGCGCGGCACAAAAAGCGCCTTCATCGGCCGTTCGCGCGGCCTGCGCAAGGACGGCCGCAAAATTTGGGTTGCTGTGACGCAACGCGTCATCGCATGGCCGGGCGGCCCCGCTATGATGATGACCGCTTTCGACGTAACCAAGCAGGTCGAGCTTGAGTACAGCCTTCTCAACAACGAGCAAAAACTCCGCTCCGTTTTGGAAATTCTTCCCTACCCCGTTTACATCGCGCGCCGCGCCGACGGGCAGTTCCTTTTCGTCAACCGCAAAAGCTGCCTTCTGTTCCAACGCAGCGCGAGCCAGTTTCTTCACACAAAGGCCATCGATCTTTACGTCGATCCCTTGGATCGTGAAAATCTCCTGAAGCTTTTCGATACCGTTTCCGACATTCGCGATATCGAGGTTCGCATGAAAACCGCACATGGTCGCGTTTTCATCGCGGAACTCGCCGCCATTCTTCTTGATTACAACGGCGCGCAATCCTTCCTTGTCGCGCTCAACGATATTTCTCAGCGCAAGGAGCTCGAGGCCGAGCTTTTCCATCAGGCATCAACGGATGCTTTAACCGGCATCAGCAATCGGCGCCATTTCCAGAATCTCGCCGAGCAGGAACTTCGCCGCGCACGCCGTTTTACGCGCGATCTAACGGCTATGATGATCGATATCGATTTCTTTAAGCCCATCAACGATACCTTCGGCCACGCTTCCGGAGACATCATCAT
>CAYUPD010000055.1:0-8246 GCA_964446645.1 uncultured Rhodospirillaceae bacterium | reverse complement strand
AAAAGACAACCGGAAGCGGAGGGAATAACATAATCAATAGGTTAGAGCAACACGTTATCTGTTCGTTTGGTTTCGTCGCCTTCAGAAAGAAACGCTATATTTATCAATGGATTGAACGTTTGCTGCTGCTCGGGCGCGAAGCCCGATTGCAAGCACCTAAGCGGTCTGAGTAGTCTGTATCGCTTTTAAACCGAGGGGGATTCTTATGACGGGCGGCTTGTTTGCACCTCTGACTTTGCGCGGCGTTACGTTTAAAAACCGTATTTTTCTTTCGCCCATGGATCAATACAGCGCGAAAGACGGCGTGCCTAATGCCTGGCACATGACTCACTATGGCGCTCGCGCGGTCGGCGGCGCGGCTTGCCTTATTCAGGAAGTGACGGCCGTTTTGCCCGAGGGCCGCATCTCTTCGGGTGATTTGGGCTTGTGGGACGATGAACAGGCAGAGGCTTTTCGTCCGCTGACTCAATTCATCAAAGAGCAGGGATGCGTTCCCGGCATTCAGATTGGGCATGCAGGGCGTAAGGGATCGACGAGCGTTCCATGGAAGGGAACGGGTTATGTTTCTCCGTCGCATGGCGGATGGAACGTCGTCGCTCCATCGGACGTTCCTTTCGACCCTCAGTCTCCGACGCCGCATGCGTTGAGCGAAGACGAAATCGGGGCCGTCGTCGCGGCGTTTGCCAAGACCGTCGAACGGTGCGTTGTCGCGGGTTATGAGGTCGTCGAACTGCACGCGGCGCACGGCTATCTGATGCACGAATTTTTGTCGCCGCTGACTAATCGTCGCACCGACCGCTATGGCGGAAGCCTTGAAAACCGCATGCGCCTTGTGCTCGAAGTTGCCGAGGCGGCTCGCAGGATTTTGCCCGATAGGCTGCCTCTTTTTGTTCGGATTTCGGCAACCGACTGGGCCGGCGAAGGCGGATGGAATGTGGAGCAGTCCGTCGTTCTTTGTAAAAAACTCAAGGATATCGGCGTTGATTTCATCGATGTCTCGACGGGAGGGCTTATTCCCGACGCAAAAATTCCGACGGGGCCGAGGTATCAGGTTCCGTTTGCCGAAGCGATTAAAGAAGGCGTTCAAATGCCCGTCGGTACAGTCGGCCAGATTACAGAGGCCGTCCAAGCGGAAAAAATCATTTCAAGCCGCCAAACCGATGTCGTTCTGATTGGGCGGGCGATGCTGCGCGATCCTTATTGGCCGTTGCATGCGGCGCAGGCTTTAGGAGAAAAGATGGAAGCGCCCAACCAATACAAAAGGGGTTAGAGATGAAAATCACCGTGCTTGAAAAAATAGAGATGTCTGCCGACCAAAAAGCGCGTCTTGAAACTTTAGGCGAGGTTCGGTGGTTTGAATCGTCAACGCCGGAGGAGGCCAAGGAACGCATTAAGAATTCGGACGTGGTAGTCGTAGACTGGATCGATCCGTCGCCGTTTCTCCTCGACATGAAATTCCCCTCCCTTCTTGCTCTTCTGTCGACGGGGTTCGGCTGGGTGCAGCACAGGGAAGAGGCGCGAAAGCGCGACATAATGATTGCCAACGTTCCTGGTTATTCCACCGAAGCCGTGGCGGAACATTTGCTGGGCCTTACCTTGTGCGCTGCGCGGCGTATAACGGCGGGAGACCGGGGCCTTCGTGCCGGGAACAACAAAAAGGGCGTTTTGCGTGGCATTGAATTGTCCGGGCGGACGCTGGGCATCATCGGCCTTGGAAACATCGGTTCCCGCCTTGCCCGGCTTGCGGCGGATTTGGGGATGCGCGTTGTTTCTCATTCGCGAACGCAGAAGAAAAACAAAACGGCGCCGGATGTGGAACTCGATGAACTTCTGCGCATCAGCGACGTTATTGCCGTATGCTGTCCGCTGAATGAGGATTCAAAAATGTTGCTCGGCCGCGACCGGCTTGGGCATATGAAGCGCGGCGCCATTCTGGTTTCCGCGACTTGGGACGTTATCGATCTCGAGGAAACCATGCCCTTGCTGGCCGATGGCAGGCTTTTCGGGCTGGGGTTGGACGCGGCCGTTGAGGGCGCGGAGATCAAAATTCCTGAAAAACTTATGAAATTTGAAAACGTTATTATAACCCCGCATGTCGCTTTCAATACCGCCGAATCCGTCGATCGTCAGATGAAAATATGCGTCGATAATATCGAAGCCTTTGTTCGGCGTCGGCCCCAAAACATCGTTAACTGATGCCGATAATATTTATTGAATCGCCAGGACGATGCCGAGCACCGTGATTTCGACGGTCTGCTGCAAGGAGCCGAGCAACGCGCCGCTATAGCCGCGAAGATGATTGGCGCCGATCAGCGCGACGATAAGCCCGGCGATGGTTCCTGCCGTCAGGACGGCGGCCGTGTCTCCGTCAAGCGCAAGAATGGAGATCAAGACGCCGATGCCGAACGCAAGCACAACGCGAAGCGCGGGCGGCTGCTGAAAGTGGTCGGCGACGGGATCGCCCGGGATCGGACGCAACCATGCGGCGGCGATCACCATGAGAACGCGCGACCAGCTTGCGGCGACGATCATAGCCTGAAACACGAGCATATTGTCGGCGAGGCTCGCGATGGCCGTGATTTTGAGAATGATGACGAGGATAATGCCCAGCGTTCCGTAGCGAACCGAACGCTCCTCTTTAAGCCAGCCTACGCGCTCGCTTCCGTCGAGATTTTTTCCGTAGGCGTCGATCAGATTTGCAAACTCTTCTTCGTGCAGCGCGCGCGTCAAAAAAAGCATTCCGACGACGGCTGCCGTTCCGGTGATAACGCCGGGCATGCGCATCATCGTCGTTATCCAGTCGAGCCCGGCTCCGGCAAAGCCGATCAGCGCGCCGACAATCGGAAACCACACCATCGAGCGGCGGATGACTCCGGGCCGAAGCTTGTCTTTGAACGGCAGGCTGAAGCGCGTCAGGTAATTAATCGCGACCGAAAGCTCCGCCAGAATGTTTTCCGGAGAAGGAGGGGTAATGGTCAGGGCCGGTTTTTCGGACGATTCGTTCATGAAGAGGCTTTATAGACTCGGGCTGGAATAGCAGCAACGGCCCTGTATCGTTAAAAAAATATTTGGCGGATTTGTGTCATTCAAACCCCTTACGGCTCCTTTCCCACGAGAAAGGCTTGCAAAAAGACCTAAAAATCGTTTTTTGGGCTATGCCGGAACCGGGCGGGGATTCAGTTTTCTTTAACACATTATTTTCTTTAACAGATTATGAGTAATTTATGAGTATTTCTATATGGGTACGGCTGAAAAGAAAATGCTTTCGTTTTTAGTTTCAGGAGTTCGTTTGTGAGCGACGACGACGTCAATCCGCCTTTAGATCCGTTGGCTCCGGAATCTCCGGATTCCCCGGTCGCGCGTCCTTCTGTGTCCGCCCCGAGCTGGCAGGAGCAAGATATCCTTTTGCGCGATCTGTGGACTCAAAATAAATCCCAACAAGAGATTTCCGCCATACTCGGACGCTCCGTTGCGGCCATCATGACGCGCGCCGCGCGCCTCGGACTCCCGCGCCGCGCCGCGCCGGGCCGCAAGCCGGGAAGCCGCCGCGTCGTGACGGGTGACGTTCGTATGACTTCTCCCCGGCCGTCGTCCAATAAATCGTCCGAGTCCAAAGAGGCCGTCCAAACGTCAACGCGTATTTGCCTGATGTGCCTGCGCTCGTTCCCGTCCCAAGGGCCGCATAATCGCATTTGCCCGTCGTGCAAAAATTCGTCAGAATACGAATCCGCCGTGTCCTTGTCCGATATCACTCTTCCCGTCTAGCCCTGTTTGGGGGGTTTATGCCGATTAAAGACGCCGTTACCACGATCCTCAACCGGAACGCCTTTTACCGCGACGGTTACAGGATGCTCTTGAAAATCAGCTTGGCCCAGCTTGCCGTCATCATCCTGCTCGTTCTGGCGATCATAGGCCTTTATTCGTCGATGAAAACGCGCGCCGTCTATTTTGCGACGACGGCGGACGGCCGCATCATCAATGTTGTGCCTCTGAGCGAGCCGTATCTGTCTTCGGCGCAGGTGATTGCGTGGACGGCGTCAACGGCTCAAAACGTCATGCGGTTCGGCTATCACGATTACCGCGAACGCTTGCAGCAAATATCGGGCAGCTTCACTCAGACCGGGTGGACCAGCTTTAACAAGGCTCTTAAGGAAGCTAATTTCCTCGAGGTCGTTCAGGCGCGCAAGCTCGTCGTGACGATGGACATCAACGCCGCTCCCGAAATCCAGAACGCTTTTAACCGCAACGGCGTCTATACGTGGTATGTGCAATTCCCCGTTACGATTAAATTCGACGGCGAGCAGCCTCCGGCGGCCATCAACACAATGCTGCGGTTGCAGGTCGTGCGCGTTTCGACGCTTCAAAACCCCGACGGCATCAGCATCGAGCAATGGGTTCCGATGGCCGACAACGGCCGGAGATGACGCCCGTGCCGGCCCCCGCAAAAACCGTTTCGCCGCCGCATCAGGATTCTTTTAAAGAGCGGCTCGCCCGCGCCCCCTTTGCCTTCCTGAAAAAATGCGTCCATTACCAAACGTGGGCCATTCTTGGATTGACGCTCGTATTTATCTGCCTTTTGCCGTTCTCGAACGGTTTTGTCCGTTACTATGCGGTCAATCCGGAAGGAAAAGTCAGGGCTCTCGGCGCTTTGACAATGCCCAACATGACGGATAGGGCTATTTTATCGTGGGCGACGACCAGCATTACCGAGATCATGACGATGGGCTTCGGCGACATTAACACCAGACTGCCGCGCCAAAGGACGAAGTTCACGCCTAAAGGCTGGGAAGCTTATATGAAAAGCTTCGAAGCCATGAAAATCGCGGAAGCTTTTCAAAACAGCCAGTTGGTTTTAACGACCGTGCCGTCCAATACGCCGGTCATCGTCGTGCAGGGCGTCAATCCGGAAAACGTGTATCAGTGGGACGTCCAAATGCCGATCATTATGAACTACGCCACGAACAATAACGTTATGAAAAAGCAAAACGGAACCGTGACGCTTTCCATCGTTCGCGTTCCCGTCGAAGACAATGCGTTCGGCATAGCGATTCAAAAATGGCGGATCGATTGAACGCCGAAAGCGTTAGCTACAGCATCCTTTGCGCTACGCCCTCGACCAAAACATCCACGATGTTTTTCCGCTCGACGATTTCGGCGATTGCTTCGACGGCCTTCTTTTTGATTTTAGGGATGTTGACGAGCTTGCCCTTGCGTACGGAGCCCTCGTCCAGCCCTCCGTATAAATGGCGCAGAAGAGAATCCGTCGCGCGCGGCATGTTTTTGTGTAAGACGTTGGCGGAGTCGAGGTCTTTGACCTGAACCGTGACGATGACGGAGACGATCTGCTCAACGCCGTTATCGTTAATGATCGGCAGCGTCATCGGTGCGATGCGGACATAGATCGGATCGCCCTCGAAGCGGCCGCCCGTGATGTTTTTGTCTCCTTTGCCTTCGCTCTTTTCGCCTTCGGTCTTGGCGCCATGCTCGGCGGCAAGACTCAGGGTCGGCCACGTTTGCGCAACGCCGAGAGCAGAAAAAACGAGGAAAAGAAACGGGAGGAAGGACTTTTTCATTCCTCCCTAATTTATGAAGAAATATTTGACGAGAGATTAATGCCCGCGCAAAAAGAAATCAGGACCTTAATTTCTTGGCAAGGCGATCCAGCACGGCATTGATGAGTGCTGGCTCTTTGGCGTTAAAGAAGCCGTGAGTGACTTCGACGTAATCGTTGACGATAACGCCTTCGGGTATGTCGGCGCAGTGCAAGAGTTCAAACGCTCCCGCGCGCAGAATGATCTTTAGAAGAAGCTCCAGTCTTCCGGCCGAAACTTTCGCGTCCAGAGCGCCTCCGATCATGGGGTCAAGCTCGGCTTCGTTTTTGTGAACGCCCGCGACGACGGCTCTGAACAAATCCGCATCGACGGCGATAACCGTCCGTTCTTCCTGCAAAAGAAGACAGGGGTCGTCGCAAAAGCGGCGGATCAGCGTTTCCGCCGGTTCCGGCGATAAGGCAATCTGGTAAAGCCCCTGCACGGCGGCAAGGCGCGCCAGACGGCGCGCGGCGTTATCAGACTGTTTCGTTTTCTTTTCCATAATGGTCCGGCTTAATATTATTTCGTTTTAGCGACCCAGCGCCGTTTCGGCACGAGGCGGTATTTGTGTTTTAGCTCAATCATGCGCAGGCAGGCTTCTGCCGCCATTCCCGACCGGTTGAGCCGTGCGGGGTCCGCTCTTTCCATCGCCTGCTCGAGGGTATTGCACGATAAAATGCCGTTCCCGATAGCCAAAGCATAGCGGATGGCCAAGTCTTGAAGACCGCGCGCGCTTTCAAAGGCCACGATTTCGTCGTGATGCGTGCCGCCCTTGATGACGCAGCCGAGCGCGATAAAGCCGTCGTTGCGGCGGCGCACGGGGTCGAAATCGAGCGAACGGATGGCAAAAGAGATTGCCGCCGGAATTTCGAGCGAGCCGGGAACCGTCAGCACGTCATATGTCGCGCCTGCGCGATCAAGGACGGATGTGACGCCTTGCATTTGCAGCGCCGCGACCTCGGGATAAAAGGCCGATTGAACGACCAGAACGTGAGGCGTGGTTTCGAAAGTAAACGTTACGGGGGTTTGGGGAGATTCCATGGCAATACCTTTAAACAATCGAGGATTTGCCCGAAAGTTTAATCTCTTTGCGATAAGCCGCAAGATCGGAAATCGTGCCTATTTTAAGGCCAAAACGGCGGGCAAACAGGGCCAGATCGGGCAGGCGGGCCATTGTTCCGTCTTCTTTCATGACTTCGCAGATGACGGCGGCGGGCATAAGCCCTGCAAGCCGCATGATGTCGACCGAGCCTTCGGTCTGGCCTCTCCGGCCCAAAACGCCCTTGGGGTTGGCCCTTAAGGGAAAAATATGCCCGGGACTGACGATATCTTTCGCTCCCTTTTTGGGATTGACGGCGGTTTTGATCGTGTGGGCGCGGTCGAAGGCCGATATGCCCGTGGTGACGCCTTGGCGTGCCTCGATCGAAACGGTAAAGGCCGTGCCGAAGCGCGAGCGGTTTTTTTTCGTCATCATGGGTAGCTTGAGCCTGTCCACGATGTCGCCGTCGAGCGCGAGGCAGATAAGGCCGCAGCCGTGCCGCGCCATGAAGTTGACGATTTGGGGCGTAACGAACTGTGCCGGAAAAACAAGATCGCCTTCATTTTCGCGGTCTTCATCGTCGGTCAGAATAAACATGCGCTTCGCCCGCGCGTCGGCGACGAGGTCTTCGACGGAAGCTATGGACGATTTGCAAGAGGTCTGTTTTTTGCGCATGACGGGGGCTTATAACCGGTTTTGCGGAATTTACGAAACGTTTTCCGCACATTGCAAAAACTCGATGACGCGCTGTCCTGGCAGCGGTAAAATGCGGGTTAACCGGCATAAGGCAAGGGACATGTTCCTGCGTTGCGTCAAAATCGGGATTTTTTTCGGAATTTTGCTTATAGGCGCTCAAACAGCTTGGGGAGGCGACGGCATGGCTATGAAAATCGAATCTTCCGCATTTGCGCCAAACGGCGAAATCCCGATTCCGTACACGGGCGAAGGGCGCGATCTGTCGCCGCCCCTGTCGTGGACCGGCGTTCCCGGCGGCGCGAAGGGCCTCGTTCTTATCGTTGACGATCCGGACGCTCCCGATCCCGCCGCGCCCAAAATGACATGGGTGCATTGGGTGCTTTACAACATCCCGCCTTCGGTTTCCGGCTTGCCCGAGGGCGTTGCGGCGCTTCCTCCCGGCACGCGCGAAGGACTCAACGACTTTCAGCGCAAGGCCTACGGCGGCCCTCATCCGCCTGTCGGACGGCACCGGTATTTTCATAAGCTTTACGCGCTTGATACGCTGCTCGATTTTGACGGAACGCCCAAAAAGGCCGATATCGAAAAGGCGATGCAGGGGCATGTTTTGGCCGACGCCTCGTTGATGGGAACGTATCGGCTCAAGAAATAGGTGCGCTGCAAAATCTAAAATGCTTCACCTGCATGCCGTTATGTGCTTCAATTCGGAATATGACGGAAACGAAAAAACCTGATTTTGCGGATATCAACGCCCTTGCGATGGAAGCTTGCGACATGTGGCAAGAGCATTTGTCCAATCTTGCCAACGATCCCAAAGCGCGCGCCGAATTGACGCGTTTTCTCGAGCCGCAGCGCAGGCTTTTTGCCGATTGGGCTTCGATGATGTTCCAGGGAGGCGCTCATGGCTCCGCTCGCGCTCA